>JAZNRY010000001.1:0-2215 GCA_045590995.1 Paludibacteraceae bacterium
TAACTTAAAGTAGCAGTAACGGTATATTTTGTCGTATTGTTCTTCAATATCCATGTGCCACAAAACCTCCCTTCATAATGCTTAACGGATTATAACTGCAAAATGTGCGGCTCTGGCCCAATTATCTCCTTGGGACAAAATGCCCCAAGGCTCACTATATACAACATTTTATCAAAGGTCACGGGTTACATTCTAATCTTAATATTCTAAGCGAGAAATTTCCTCTTTAACTTATCGCAAATTTTCCCTTGTGCATGATTTAAGAAAGAGAGAGGCGCAGGAGAAACCACCCCGCAACCTTTTGATACTTTCCGTTCGGATGTTGAAATTTTGCACGACTAAACCACTATCACCATATTCCTCCAATTCGGTCTGATTTTTGAATGCGTTATGGTCAGAAGTTGATAGAGCGTGTGAATTTTATGAAATTTTGGCGCATACATCACTATTTTTTCGCTGCAAAAGGCGCATTAAGCCAATAAGCGAAAAATAGCGGCTCAAATCTCAAAAAGCGGGCCAAAAAGTTCTGAAAAGAGAAACGGACGGGAGCAGTTCGACGCACCCGCCCATTCTTTTTCGGCATTTTGACTATGGCCTTTAACTTTTGAGTACATCAAACGACTTGTTGAGATTTTCCCACTATTGCTCTTTTGCGCAATTTTGACCTGATTTTTGAATGCGTGGTGCTGAGATGTTGAGATTTTACTTGTTCTCTTAACTTAATGCCAATCTCTTCCAGAATTTCCTCAAAAAGTACCCACCCAACGCCAATTTCGGGCAAGGCGTTTCGTGTTTTTGTGTAGGCGTTATGCTGTTGTGTCGCGGCGAAAATTGCGCTCATTTCTGCCGTATTTTCAATGCTTGTTGTAATTGTTTGTAGGCGTTTCACAGTTGCAGACAAATTTGAGGGGCGTTAAGATAGGGTGGCATTTATTTTTCTGAAAATGCCCGTTTTGACCCCCGAAAACAGGGGTTTCAAAAAATAAATGCTGAGGGGGCGGAGGTCACTGACCCCCGCCCCTCTCTTTTTGTCATGCGGCTACGCGGTAGACAAATCCAGCGAAACCTTTTGTTTTCAGATTGCGCTCGTCCTGTCGGTCTGGACGGATTGGGACAGTGTATCGCGCGATTTCTGCCCGTAGCGTTTCGCCGTCTGCATTGGTTTTTCGTAAGAACTCCTTGCAGAGCATGACCGCCATCTTGAAGTTAACTTTGTAAGCATAAACGCCATCTTTCGGTTGACGGACAACGACCTCGCGGCAAACGCGGCTTGCGAAGTTGAATGCGGTCAGACTGGCGTATATCTCCTGCTCCGCAAGCGCATCGGACTTTCCATGCAGGTTGGCGATGCCAAGTGTATAGTACCAGTCGCGGAACGCCGTTTCTACGCCCCAGCGCAGGTGGTAAAGCTCCTTGATGTTCTCCAGGGTGAACGACGCGGGCAGAGAAGTCGCTACCGTTTCAAACTCGCCGTTATCAAGCAGAAAGCGGCAAATGCGGAAACGCATAGGGTAGGGCGAGGGGAAGTCCCAGCGTCCGTGCCGCGTCTTGGAGCCTGCTTTGCTTTTCTTTGGAACTTGCAGGTGGATATAGCCGCCTTTCTTGTCTTCGTTGGTCTGCGTGGTGGTGATCGTAAACCCTATCATGCAGTCCAGTTCCATCATCGGCAGTTTTGCCACCTCGCGCATGGCGGATTTACTTTGCTTCACACGGATGAGGAAGTCCAAATTCGGCTTTTCAAGGCAGTGGGCTATGAGGTTATACCCCTCGAAGCCGCGGTCGCAGAGGAGGATGGCCTTTTGCGTAAATGTGTTGCGCTCCAACATATCCACCAACGCGCCTATCTCGTCTTTCTTTGGCTCTGGCTGTATAACCAAATCGTCGAAGGTGCGGCTGAGAATGTTGTAGAGCGGGGTCACATGGAGCTGATTTACCCCCTTGGGAATACCCTCGTTCTGAACGAAGGAGGGCGCGGTAGGGTTGCGCGGAAGGCAGACAGCCGTTCCGTCCGCTGCCAGCAGCTTATACCCACGGAACAGGTCGCCATCGGTGCAGGCGGAATTAAAGTTTTCGAAAACAGAGCGGAATACCTCGGACGGGATTTGAGCGCGACGCTGAGTGAGAGCGGATGCGGTGACTTTAATACCTGCGTCGTGCAAAATCTTATCTAAACAGCCGCCCTCTGCGCTGATTAAAAGGTGTATGACCTTTTCGG
>JAZNRY010000002.1:0-93803 GCA_045590995.1 Paludibacteraceae bacterium
TCCTCTGCGTGCTTAGTCTGGTTGACAGTCAAATGCAAAGTAACAATGCTATCGCAGCCAAGAGCGTTTTGCAAGGTTACACTATACTCGCCTTCAGTCGAGTAAGTTTGACCGTTCCAAGTGTAGGTTTCGCCGTGACAAATGGTTGCGTACTCGGTAGTGGTTGGAACTTCAGGGAGAACGGTCAGATGGAGAGTGGCCTGTGCGTTGTCATAGATAGTAGTATAAACGCCCGATTCTGTATATGTTTTTCCACTTTTATCCCAAGCAAAACTGTCGCCATAGCATATAGTAATAAACTCTGGTTCCCAATTTTGGAACATGGCTTCTACCACCAATGGCGAACTTGGATAACCTATTACTTGTTGCGATTGGAAAGTGATTTGATTGGTAGATATGGCTATTCTGTCAGATACAGGATCATACACCTTGAAAGTAATGATTTCTCCGCTAAACTGATTGCTTCGAATACGCAGGTAGCCATATGTATTATTATCTACACTTCTCGCCTCCATCACGCCTCGACATTCGTCATTGCAAAAGGCAGCTATAGTATATGATGATAAGTCTGCAACATCTGCACCATTCAAGCGCAGTGTGACATATGCAGTCATATCGTATTGATAGTTATGGACATTCACCGTCCAATCTACACCAGAAGCCAAGAGTTGAACATTCAACAGGAGTAGTGTCAATAGACTTATTAATATATTCTTTCTCATAAGACTTGTATTTATAGAAATGACCAGATTATTATTTTACATAGTACTTTTGTCCACCTACGATATATAAACCTTGTGGTAGTGTTTGCAAATCCGCTAAAGAAGCGTTTTCATTAAGCAAGACTCCCAAGATAGTGTATATGGTCAATGGTTGTATTCCGCTTTCTGTATTTTCTATTCCAGTAGGAGCCTTAGACGCTACATCAATGATGTATGGTTTGTTTCTGCTACCTACGACATCGCCGTTGAACTGTAACATCTCGTTTGCCACATAGGTCTCGCCTGACATTTGATTTTCTATTACAAATGAAATGTCAACTAATTCGTCACCATAAATGGTTATATAGTAATAATCACCAACAGCGAATCCGATACCACGGCACTCATTACCACACATAGCATAAATGGTATAAAGCCCATCGGTCATTTCATGATTTGCGTTGTACAATTTTGCGGTAACATTCATCGTGTTAGGGTATTGGCGTATGTTCAAATCCTCCTGTCCATTATCCGTTGCTGCCATTTGTTTCTTCGGCAAATAAGCAGGCATAGCATGTGGTGTGAAATCATATGTGAGTTGCTTGTTATCCACAGATTTATACAAGTATCCTGCACCTGGAGCGAATGAAGATATGCTACCCTGCCAATAGCCATTTGCAAATTCTGCAAAGCCTTCTTGTGATGTGATATAATCACCCTCGGCAGGGTTTTGAATAGCGGATAGCGGACGCTCTTCGTGGTATGGATAACCAATCCAGTTCCAACCTGTCTGCAATGTGATAGGATTGGAAGAGGCGTCGTATAAATGTCCTTCTAATACGCGAGCAAAAGCCATAGACGATTGTACTTTGTATGCTACTCCACCCTCCAAGGATGAGAAACCACCGACAAAGCCGAATAATGGGTCTTTGATAATCTCATCCAATTGCGATACAATATGATTGGACAAGTCGGTAAACTCTTCGACTGCGATAGGCTCTTGCAGGTAGCTTGATAGCCAGTTCCAACCTTGGTAAGCCACTAAGCGTTGGGTGTATATCTCGCGTACGAATTGTGCAGAGATAGTCAGTGGTTGGTCTATGGATATATCCATCATGGCGTTTGTACCTACATTAACATCATTGATGAGCCAATGGCTGAATGTATATCCATATTCTGGTGTAGGCTGAATGGTAAATGCAGTTCCAAAAGGATAGATACCAGACACGACACCTTCGATTGCGCCACCAACTATGTCAGAAGCCACAGTAACATTATACATCTTCTCTGTGAAATTAGCAGTTATTTGCACATCATCGCTCAATACCACATATTCCATCGTAGAAGTAGAAGAAATATCCTCTCCGTTGATGGTCCAATTGACAAAGTCATAGCCCTCAGCTGGATTAGCAGTGAGTGTGATAGTAGTTCCGTAATCTACCACATTGCCTACCATCGCATTATTATCCGCATCAATGTAACTACACTTGATAGTACCAGCGTGTTGTGGATAAACGGCTGTATGTAGGGTAATACCATCGGCATTATAAGCGAGCCAATTGGTAGATTGACCATTGCGACCTGTAAAGCCCTCTGTGTCGGAGATGGTGTTGGTTTGTATCAAGAGTACATGATAGCCATTTTGCACATTACCTGCCACTTTAGACAAATCAATGGTAAATGTTTGGTTGTCCTTGGTTGTCAAGAGAACTTGGCTCATGTCCGTTTTCTTACCTTCGACTGTGAGTGTAAGGTCTTCTGCGGTGAAGGTGGTAGGGTCAATGGTTTTATTGAATGTAACCGTGAGTTTATCCAATGGTTTATCGAGAACAACACCTTCAGCAGGAATTCCATTGAACGAAGAAATTTCAAGGAACAAGTCTGGAGTTGGTTCGAAAGTTAGCAAATAACTTTCGGTGGCAGTAGTTGCAAAATCATCCACGAAATGGATACGATTCTCGTAGAGCGGATCTTTGCCGTCGCGTAGCGTGCGATCAGTTTGCCAAATGTTGCGCAGGCAGATAGACTTGCCATCGCTTTTTCGGGTAATAGCCTTTAGCTGAGCCAAACCGTAGGTAGGATCGGATACGCTACCGTAGTTCCAGCCCAATTGCGATGGAGTGACGGTAAGCATGTATGCTTCGTCGGAGTGCTTGGTAATGGTAGCCGATTGAACTATCGTCACTTTCTCCACCAAGCCATTTGACAAATACATCATGTCAGGCATATCTTCTGCGTCAACAATGTCATTAGCCATAAAGCCGACTAATGGTTGATTATTAGATGTTGCATCAATGCTACGAATCAATTCGTGAATAGTCACCTCATTAAGGAGTGATAGGTCAGGGTTGCCGTAGCTGGTTACATGGGTAGCTTCGACATTATACTCCGTAAAGTGTCCGAGCAATGAGCTTCTAAGCCACCATTGTGCATAGGATGTTGATTGAGCAGGGATGTTACCAAAATCGGTATCTACACTACCACCCAATGCCATAACTTTCTCTTGACCGTTGAGTTGTGCACTCATGATTTCAAAATCAATCAACAGACCCTTTTCGTTGTCAATAATCTCTGGTTGATTGGTTGTTATGCGTACATTATTTGCATCGCCATAGCCCACATTGTTGATGAGGAGCGAAAATTCGGCTTCTTCGCAAGGTTCGATTGTTTCAGTGAGTGGGTCATCGCCTATTACATCGCGCTGCATGAAATAGGTAAGATCTAAGTTTGGCGAAGGTTTCACGGTCAACGATATAGGGTTGAGAACTCGTGTTACCTCAAGACCAGTAAAAGGATCTATGTAGGATAAAGTTCCACCGAATGAATAGACTTTATCCACCATTGGTGCAGCATACTTGGTAGGGATAAAGAGTATGGTAGCGACACCTTCTTGCTGTGCCTCCAAGTTCCAGTAAGCCTCTAAAGTCTTCTCTCCATCAAATCCTTGCAAGTCTTCCATATTGATTTGGAATTCATGCGAGGTAGCCACATTGCCTTGTTCATCTGTGACATTCAAGGTAAGTTTCACATTTTTCATAGCTACACTTTCACTGCCATTAAAGACAGTCAGTGTACCGCGGAAAGCTTGGCGTGTCATCACCATTTGTTGGGATATTTTGAGGGAAATGGTAGAGCAGACACTTTTAGATTCTTCAAAATATGAGAGAGCCTTATCAAACATTGCACGATAACATTCTGACATTGATGAATACCCCAATTTCATAGCCTCCTCTTCAATTGTCATAAAATACTGCACTAATGAATCTATCTTGGTAAAATCTATCATAGAATCTTCTACCATAGCACTATTGATACGCTTTATAAAACTTTCTAATTGGGCATTTGAAACTATAGAAGGCTTAATATGTTCCAAAGAATCCACACAAAAATGCTCATTAGAAAGATGTGAAAGTTTTTCTAGAAAAATTGGAATTTCAGAATTATATTTTTTAAACCATATGGAATCTCCAAACACTTCGTGCTGAATATCTACCAAAGTCATTAACTCATCAACAAATTTTTCAGTTACATTCACATACTCTTCTAACACAGAGATATTTGCAACTCCTTGTCGCGGTTTTATTTGTTGTGTATTATGTAATTCTATTGCATTACGAACAACCCCACCTATATCTATCAGTTGCATTCCACCATCATATAACGATTTCATAAAATCGCCATATTTCATTCCAATACCAACACCTAACGATAATCCCGACACGCTATATAGTAAATCAGCAATAGACCCTGGTGAAATATGCCCATCTAAATCCGCATCTTCCGCAACATGCAACAATCCCATTGCTATTGCATATGGAGTACCAATAAGTCCCACCAAACCATCACCAAGAGCTAAAGCCGCAGCAGCTTGATCTGGATTACAAATAGAAAAGTTTGAATTTACCCAACCATAGTTTGGAGTAGTATTTCCACCAGGATCGCTACTAGAACCGCCACCAGGACCGCTACTAGGACCGCCACCAGGACCGCTACCAGGACCGCTACCAGGACCAATAATTGTATTGTATATATCTAATAATGCTTGCATTATCTGCCCAGCGCGACACACTCGATACGCCATACGCAACGCTGCTCTATTTAGTCTAATATCAGTTCCACACAAATGTTTATACCAAGCGGCCATACCTGCCATACAGCGTTCGTATGTATTTCGTGGCATCATGATAGAATCAGTTCTTGTGCGAGGAGAAATCGCATTAACATCGGCATCTCTATATAGACGCGTAAACATCACAGGGATACAGACTGATGCATTCGGAGCTAAATCAAAAGGATGAATATCAGACAAAGGTGTCATTATAAAGTCCCCATTGGGTTCGGGTAAAACAAATTCTACATCTAATGCTGTAATTAATCCTTTATTCACCAGATAGAAATTTAATAGCATCGACTCTCCTACACGCAATGAGTCTGCATTAATCCGAGTTGGACCTTCAATAACTACTATTGGCTTGGGGACATTTGTTTCAAATTCAACTATAGTTTCAATTTCATAATGGTCTTCGACTTCCGTTTCTACGACATCCCAATCTATAGAAATAGCTTGATAAGAAAGATTTATAACTTTGTAATTATCGATTCCTGCATTAACCAAGATATCTCCTTGGTAACTATCGTGTTTTTCTGCTGTGATTGAAAGCGTATAATAACCCTCATTCAGTTCAACCTCAAATAAACCTTCATTATTGGTAACGCCTTGAGCAATAATCTCAGAAGAATTTGGGCGTTTGAGTACTACATTAGCATTTGCAAGATGTGGTGCCTCATCGGTATAATATGTAAATTCATCGCATACATCAACTCGGAGTATGCCTTTGTCTGTTGAAACAGGTAAAATACTATATGGGATTGACAGTCCATCTCCGTTTTCACAATTGATAGCAATACCGCCTGTTGTTGCAACATTGAGATTCATTTGTTCTGTTGGTGTGATACGAAGTGCTATCTCTACGGAATCTCCGTAACTGATATTGCCTATATTGATTGGTGTTAGACTTTTTATCCATGAAGGCAAGCTTAAGGACACATTACCCGTTTCTCCTTTACCGATATTGGTAATAACAAAATAAAAATCTTTGTAAGCATTTACATTAAGACTTGTCTGAATTCGAGCAATACTTGCTTTTAGGTGTGGCTCATGACTGCGAACATAGTAATACAATTGCATACGCAGTGGTGTACATTCATCTGCTGTGATTTCCACATATATAGGATACCATTTTAGTTCTTCAGAAACAGATATTCCTGTAATGGTAAATGAGATATTACACTCTGAATCTGCTTGTATTGTTGATGGGGTATCAAATGAAATTTGGCAATCAGTATGTTGCGATAGTACACTCACTTTCACATTTGTCAAAGGAATCGTAGATGCATTCTTAATAGGGATAATACTTTCATAGGGTGTATTGAGCAATATATCACAAGTGATATAATTGTTACTTGTTCGCTTGAGTCCGTAGATATCAAATGCGGTAAGTTCATCGCGGAGGTTCTCGCCTGGATAACATGCTCCAACAACGAAGCGTCCCATTTGTCCCATAACTGGTGTATAGCGTGTTTGGAATGCGCCTGCATCATCAGTCGTAAGTTGCATTTTATGGCGATAACCGTCATTGATGACATATAACTCAATGACCTGGTTGGTCGTTTTATTACCATACAACTGTCCTGAAATAGTCACAGTGTCACCTTGTTGGTAAACTGCTTTATCTGTGGTAACATCAAAGCTGAAAGGCGATACCAATGCCATAGGAAGGACATCGGAAGTATTGTTGTTATAATTTAACTCTTTGACTTTCTTATCTTCGTTGACCTGCGCATATAGGTTGAATCCTCCAATAGAAGAAGGAATAATTGCGTTGCAGTGCAAGACAAGAGAATCGCCATTCATCAGTGCAGAAGGCAAGACAAGCGAAGCAAGCGATTGGGTATTTAAATAGAATGTGACTTTGGTCGCTTCTGCCAATGGATAATTACCAGTATTTGCTAATGTAATTGACAAATTAATGGTATCTCCAGGGTGTACCTCATTCTGTGATACTGCAATGCTCTTGATTTGAGCATCAGGCAATGTTTGGTCGCTGACCATAAACCAAACATTGGTTTTAGCATATCCTTCTGCCGACAGGGTTAGGATAGCCGTATAATCATCGCTTGTGGTAGCATTGCCTTTGGATTTCACATCGAATGTAGCAGAAGATTGCCCAGCAGGAATAACTATGGTTGCTGGATATTCTAAGTCTGCAGAATGGTCGCTGCTGATAGCTACGGTAATGGCTTTGTCGGTAGTGGTGTTATGCGATACGGTGATTGTGATTACTCCACCCTCTTGCAATACTGAGCCCGATGTAACGCCCGCCAAGGTAGCTCCATCGTTATCATAGATAGTAAGCGGTGCGGTAGCGATACCCATAGATTCACCGCTGGTGGCATTGCACGAACATGACTTAGAATAGATAGCCGCAGTGATGTTGTAAGTGCGTTCACCGTCCACAACAGCATTGTCAATAGGACCTACATTCACATTGATTTCCTCCACCCCAGCAGGCATTTCCAGTTCGTTTCGACCATAATAGATAGCGCCTTCTGAATCGTCGTATAGACGCAGGGTCAGTTTCTTATCAATATTATCTTTGCGTGTAATCTTAGCCGCGACGGATAAGGGACCAGCCGCCTCAGAGATGGCATTCGGTGTTAAGGTAAGGTGCAGTTCGGGTATATCATTATCCGACAAGAGGATTTCAATAGTTGTGGATTGATATTGGGCAGCAGATAGCGACAATGTGCAGGTTCGATCAGGATTAGGCATATTATCATCTATCGTAGGTATGCGTATTTCCATGCTGGTTTGTCCAGCAGGAAGAATCACCGAAGTTGGTATATCAAAGGCACCCATAATATCGGATGTGATTTTGATTTCCACATCTTGGTTCAATGCGCGCTGAGCGGTCAAAGAGAGAAGAAGATCACTCCCCTCTTGTATGCTTGGTGTAGTTGTTTGAGCGGTCAATGTAGGATAGGTATCGTCGGTAATGATGATATGTCCTGTTGTCTCATTGTAGTTGTCGCCTTGAACGCGTAGGAGGACTACGGAATCGCTATCCAATGTAGCATTGGCAGTGAGTTGGAAATCAATGAATGCCCCTGATTGCGAAGCAGGAATAGTGATTGTCTCTGGCAGCGCTATGCGCGCATCTTCGGATGCTGTCAAGGTGAATGTTTCAGGGAGATGGGTGCTACCACTACGGATAAGTTTCCAGCGATAAGCAGCAGCGTCTTTCTCGTTGAGGTGAATGGTAGCAGGTTGCAACAAGAGTACTTTTTGAATAGTCAATGTATTGTTGGAAGTAGCTTCGTTGTTGAAGGTGTACCAAGGGTATTCTCCAGCATCGGCATTCGCCACCAGTTTGACACGAATGGTAGCCTCTCCCTCTACGCCTAACTCGGCAGGCACAATGAGTTCGGCACTTCTGCTCACGATGCCATTGACATTCAAGATATCATCGTGGTAAAGGGAACCAAGATATTTGCTATATCCATTGGCAGCCTCAATATAGATATTCTCTTTCCAGCCAGCGGAAGAAGGTAGCCCTCCAATATTGGCGACTTGCCAATTGATGATGATTTTGCCATTTGGTGTTAGCTGGTTGGTATTAGCAGTGACATTTGACACCTCAAAATCGGCGGAAGCTGCCACTGTGATTTCTCCGACATGGGCATTAGTCATGAGGTTATCGCCCGTATTACCAGCAATGACCACATCGGAGAGGGTCATAGGATAAGTTGTTTGGTCTTTCATTGTAGCTTGCGCCGACAATGGGACATAGAGCAATATGCCCGTTCTGCCCACAACGGGTGCGTTGGTGGCAGAAAAGAGCATAGCCATATACTTATTGTGCGCAATTTCTTTTATCACGAGTGAATGCGCAGAAGCGCGTTCCGTGCATGTAGCTGCATCGGTTTGCAGCGAAAAGCCTTCTGCCAATTCGAGTGTGAACTGAACAGCCACAACATCTTCCGTATTATCTAAATAAATAGGCAGATTGATGGATTTGCCTGCCACTACTGACACATCAGGAATAGAAATTTCGTTCTTCTGTGCGAAGATACTCAATGATGTGAGTAGAAAAACAAATAACGCAGTTATCATTTTATTCGCTTTCATAGTAGTCATAATTATTTATTGTTATACACCTTTATATACTGGTTGTCGGACTTAATGATATAGAGTCCTTGTTGATTCATTTGGTTATGCTTACGACCTAAGACATCGTAAATGACTTGTTCGCTATCTGTGTTTTGTATGTTATCCAATGCACTTGGCACTCGGTGTCCTGAAATCTTGACAGGCACTAAGCGTGCATCGGTATCAGATAGTTCTGCATGTAGGAGTTCTACATTGCCTTGGCAATAACCAATAATCGTTTCTCCCACAGGAATATGATTACCCGTAAGCGAATATGCAACTACAGCATGATGAGCCGTAGTTTGCTCCATAGCCAAATTATTCATTTGCCAATGTACATCGCCCACAGCACTGATTTGCAATGCAGCAATAGGTGTGGAAGTGATGAGTTTGATAGTATTATTCTCAATGAGTATTTCAGCCTCGTATGCCTCAACTTGTGTTCGAGGCGCGATATGGCTCATGGTTGTGGAAACGGAGTCGTCAATGGCATTAGCCAGCAAGATATCTACGGTGCGAATGACATCCTGCACATTGATTCTATCATCGGTGTAGGTGTCGGCAGCAGTAAAGTTGAATGCACATTGATTATACTCGTTGAAAGCATACAAAATGGTGCTTTGCAAGTCTGTAATATTAACACCATCCATGAAGTTAGCATCACCCATTTCAAAGGAGAGTGTCATACGGCAATAACTATCACGCGATACCTCTGCATACGGATAAGAGAGATATAGGGTATCGCCGTTTTTACCTTTGTATGCATCGCCATTCAGACACATGAGATCTTTGTTTGTTGCATCAATCATAATTCCCCAAGGGTTTGAGTGCTTATGAGCGTATAGCGGAACATAATTGGTGATATCCACAGCCAATGGCGAAGTGAAGTAGGATTGTCCTGCATGGTTGTACAGCAAGATAGTAGGTATTTGTTTTGGATCTATATCAAGATTACTTAGATTCAAATTCACATATTGCTGAATATCTTGCTCTGACAAGTCCACATTTATCTTTTGAGGTATCACAGGAATAACATCTTTGAAGCGGTTGTTATTCGCCTGCAAAGTGGATAAATCAGGCATGAGTTTGCTCAGCATAGCAACGAGTCCCACATTACCAGTGAATTGATTGTAAGAAATATCCAAATCTGTCAAAGCCGATACGAAAGTAGGATTGGTAGGCACAAAGGTGGTCATATCCGTTTGTATCTTCGTGAAAGCATCCCCTGTTAGTTGGTTATTTGCTAATGAGAGATATTCCAAGTAAGGTAATTGCAGTATCTTGGTTGGGAATGTGCCCGTTAAGCCTTGCGAGCTGAGGTCAATCTCAATGACATGGGCATTTTCGACAGTAATACCATACATCCATGGAACAAATTCAGACATATCCCATGGTGTTTGCCATGCATTGTTTTGCACGAGGTCATCGCGTATTGCTTGCAAGAGCGCCCATTCGTCCTCGTATATTGGTTTGACCGTTAGGAGCAGTGTAACCACGCTATCGCAGCCATTGATGTCTTGCAAGGTTATGCTATATTCGCCTTCCTCTGTGTAAACATCATCGTACCATGTGTACTCTTCACCATCATAGATTGATTTTTCTATTACTGTTTCTGGCACTTCAGGCAGAACGGTCAGATGCAAGGTAGCAATGATACTATCGCATCCGTATTCATTATGGATGGTCGTTTCATAGACACCTGTCGCATCGTAGTATCCATCTATCCAATCATAGTATTCACCGTAGCAGATAGTAGTATCGGCATATAATACTACAGGAGCAGTAGATACAGTAAGATCGAGAATATAAGTAATCTCACAACCGTACTCATTAAGTTTTACTACTTCTACATGAGTGGTTTCGGTATATTCTTTTCCATCCACTTCCCAAAGGAAAGTCTCACCATAGCATATGGTTGCAGAAGTGGTCTCATCTTCTATTGAATGAACGGTTAAATACAGAATTTCGACTATGCAACCTTCCTCATTTGTGATGTAGTGTTCTCCACTTTCGGTAAAGGTGATTCCATTCCATGTATATGGACCACATGACTCTACAAAAATTTCTTGAACCTCCAAAAGTTCTACGGCAAATACATAGTCAAACACCATAACAAGATCGCAAGTAGTTTCTATCTGTAATGTCATGGTATGTGTAGATGCATCGCAAGGCAGAATGCCATCTGCTCCGTCAACCCACTCAACACGCACTACATCCGCAAGAGCTTCGGTATCATGCTCTTTGTAGTAAGCCATGATTGTTTCGGTGGTACCAGTAACATCTATAGGCTGCCCTGCCACCAATTTTGGCACTGCACCTATTTGCCACAACATATCTTCATACAATCTTTCTGGTGCTACAATTGGAGTGATCTGGAAGATGTAAATAGAATCCAGCGTTTCATGCACATGGACCGTATCCGTCCAAATTTGAGAGTTTGGAACGAGTGATGAAATAAGGTGGTTATTGCCTGTGATAGGATCTGTATATACATCGGCATCGCACACATAGTCTGTAATGGTTTGGTATGCGTATCCCATTTCTACTTCCTCAATAGATATGTAGAGGTAAACAAACTCAATGTTAGGAATATACTTGATGTAATTCATCAGTTCACCTATATTCACATTGACAGTCGTTACACCCGTAGCAAAAGTGGTAGTTGTCCCCTGCATAATCTTGAATCCCTCACACGCCATATAATAATCTACAGTTATCTTTACTGGATTATACAAATCGTTAGTAAGAGAGACACTGGTCAACGAGGCATATTCCGTTAGGGAAGCTACACTCAGTTTGTACCACCCTGTTTGCATTTGCGACATGACTATTCCATTGTACCATTGCAATTCAGGGGCAACTGAACAGATGTCAGGATATATCACCGATACCGTATTGTCGGCATAACTCCATACGAATGTATATTCACCAGCAATGTCGGTATATACAGAAGCATATGTGGTGGAACTCTCAATGTGCTTAAATTGCCAACCTTGGCTATTATCGCGGGTCATCATGCCATCATAACTGGTGAACCAGTTGCCATCCACAACCATTTGGAAATCATAGGTAGTGTTTGCGTTGAGCGTAACAGATACAGATGCAGTCAGCGAGTCAGGTGCCAATTGGAGTTCAGTAGCCGTATAATCCCAATCATTCATTGTACCGATGAGGAACACTTTAGGTATTACTACTGCTTCTTTTTGTAATTCCGCAGTTGCCCCAATGGTCTGATTGGATAAATCCAAAATAAAGGTAATGGTATAGATACCATCCTTATCAATAGAAAGCACTTGATTTGGTCCAGCAGGAAGGCACCAATTCCACGAATGGTCTCTTACGACCTTGTATTCATAGGTTCCAGCCACAAGTGATAAGTCCGTCTTTATGAGTTGATAGGTGCCGTCTTCCAGCAAAGTCATATTATTGGTCGTATCCGCCACATCCCAGTGGGTACCAAGTAAACCAGAGGAACCAGCCACTGTGTAGGTAGGAAGTATATCATCAGGTACTTCCCCATAAATAGACCAGACAACGGTAGCCTCATCCCAATAGCCCTCATCCATTGTGGCGCAGTTCATATCTTGCGGGATAGTAATATCTGCTGATTGGTTCCATCTGTTTTCCCAACTATTTTCAGTTGTAGCAGGATTCATTCTTGTAAATATCACATAGTCGTATAGGTGTCTATCCACCAAAAACGAATACACGCCCGCTTCTGCATCTATCAAGGTCATGTCTGCCCAAGTGCTTGCTCCAGTATCCCCATATAGATAAGCAGCAAAACGCGCAGCATCACCAGTTTGCTTCCATTCGGTATTAGGAATGAAATACAAAGTCGTAGGAACCCCTTCTAAGATGGTAACGGTACCATATTTCATTTCTGCAATGCCGTTGTATTTAGTCAATTGACCAACCATCTCCACTTTCATACCAATCTCTACGCCGCCTTCAGGAACTTGGCAATAGTACGACAACAACACACTCTCTCCATCGGCAGTATCTGCGACATCGAACACTTGTTGTCCTGATGAAACAGGTTCTACATTGCCCGTAACATAAGCCACAATTCGGTATGTGCGCTCCGTCAAAACACCATCGCCGCTTACCGCCAAAGCAATAGCAGAAGCTTCTTGGCAAGTGATAGTAGGCACATGGTAGAACTGTTGGCTGACTATCTTACTGGACTTATCTGTGGTTGCATTATAAGCAATGGCTTTGAGCAAAGCATCCTCTGTGAGTGTGAAAGTACCTGTATATAGGGTTGATTGTTTGGCAATAGGGTCGCTGCCATCGGTAGTATAATAAATCTCCAAGCTATCCGCAGCAGCGATCGTCACTGTAGCAGCATGAAAAAACTCGACGGAATCAGCACTGATGATTGGTCGGGAAACAACGCCTCCGGGTACGATATGTTTGTACAACAAGACATCTCCTTGTCCAGAACTATAGCACGAGAATACGCTTGCGCTGGAATTAAATCGCAACCAATTACGCTCGTTTTCACCTTGCGCCTTGATAGTAGCAATGTCATCGGCAATCGTAATCGCCCAACTGGCGTTATCATCTTTTTCCTTCTTGGTCTTCAACTGATTGGAGATAGAAGAAGCAGCATACAAATAGCCACTATCCGTACTTAGGGCAAAGGTGCCGTCCTTTGTTCCTTGCTCCAGCGTCAGGATTTGTACATCTTCGCTGAGCGTGATTCGATTATCCGTTTTTACCACACTCGCTTGCGCCCGATTATTTCCTTTATCGGGACCCAATGCGCATGCGATATCCTTTGCCACAATAACCACTTGGTCGTCCAATAGCAAAGATGTAGCATCGGTGACTAATTCCCAATATTCATCCTGCGGCTCCAGAGGTGTATCCCCACCCTCATCTGGTGTGAAGTTTTCATCAACTTCGTAAACAACCTTGAGGTAATTCACATACAATCGTGTGCTGCTTGTGGTTCCCCAGCAATGACAAGTAATTGTGCTGGCAGATACCCCAGATAGCGTGGTGGTCGCACCTTTATCCAAGTCAAGACTTACCGAATCTACACTCTCATTGACTTGCCACCTTATCTGCGTAGCCATAGCAGAGCCAATAGTGACTTCGGTGATGGTAGCACCATTCTTAGCCTCCAGCGTAATTGATCCTCCACCAGTGCCTTGGCTATTCTGATACAATCGTATTTGCCCACTAATAACAGCAGGGTTAGCAGTTCCGCCACCTTTTGCTGTAGAATAAGAGATGTAGTCATCCATCATTGCAGACACAGTAGCAAACGATGTCATCTCTACTTCAGCTCCTCGCATATTCGAAACTACGAACATCATGAGGAATAAAGATAAAAGCATGATTTTGTTTTTCATATTCGTGTATATTTAATTATTTTTCAAATTTTCGTTTAGTGCCTTCGTTAGCAAAACATGTTTTTCACAAAAAATAAAAGTGTGAAACCTCCATTGTCCGTTCTGTAAATAGAGGCTCTCGCATTGCCTTGATATAAGAACCGACAACGCGAAGCCCACCCGAATATAAAACGACAAAAACGCGGTGCGCATATACACACACGCGAAGTCCTTTAACATATACAAGGACAATAAGGATGTTTTATATCCCCGTAGGACATCTATCGTTGCTAAGTTCTGAATATCAATTCGAAATTTACAAGATTTCTATTTACCAGAACAAAGCGTAATAAACGCCTGTTTTATATGTCTGCAAAACCACAGAGCGGCGGTTCAATATTGTTCTTTTACTCCGAGTTCGCGGCGCAAAGGTACAAGATTATTTTTAATTATGCAAGAAAAAAGTGAAATAAATATAAAATTACTTAAAATTAGAACGAAAATTGGATTTATCACTACCAAAATTGTCGTATATTAAAAAAAATTGGGAACTATATACATGTTGACACTGATTTTATTTTAAACGACAATTAAGGTCAATTTTGATGTCAATTATTGTCAATTCAATATGGGGTTTGGTTTTTGCTCTAATGAAATGCAGCTATGCCGCATTTGGAGAGCAAAACAAAATTGATAATGTGCAAGTATCAACAAGTAAATAAATTCCCTTTTAATTGATGAAAAAGGATAGCGCGGATAAAGTTGGGCAGCTGCGCATAACGCTTGCCACGACCCGTGTGCGGGTCAATGGGCGCCGCAGCATCCGCCTTCTTACCACGCACATTAGGCAACTGAGCACGAAAACGAAGACGGAAATCTTCATACAACACACGCGCATCTTCAATCGAATAATAATCAGGAACTTGCTCGATTTTTCGAACAGCCAACTGCAACTGCGTAGGACCACCCTCTTGCCCCGCCTGAAGAATCTGAGATGCACGACGACATGCCTCTGTCCAACAAGATATATTCGCTAACTCTCTCCCCTGAGGTGGATTCTTCTTGAAATCACGCGGATGGCGTATAGCATACGACTCCTGCACCCCCTCATGAACTACTCTACCCTGCTCGTCACGGTACTTCTTCTGACGATTGATAATCTCACCACCCTTTGTAAATGCACCATGAATCTCAGCAACTGGTTGGGAAAGAACTACTCTTGCCATAATTTTAACATTTATTTATAGTTTATAGATATAATTTAACAAATATTCTTCAAAATCAGCATTACCTTGGTAGGCTATGAATAGGCTTTGGTTATTTACAGACTCGCTTAATAACCTACGAATAACCTACTAATCACCTACGAATAACCTACGATAGACTGCTGAAAAACGGTGCAAAGGTAAGGAAAATAAAGGATATATGCAAGGAATTGAAGAAAAATTAATAAAAATAAGAGTTTATACTACAAAAAAAAGGGAACTTACACTACAAAAATTACAATTTATTATAGAAAATTAACCAAAATTATTGAAACGGCAAATGGAGCGAAGGAAGTACAAGGCTAACCAAAAGAGTAGAAAGATAAAGATTTTTGCCGTTTTATTTGTATAAATAAAAAAAAAGCAGTACCTTTGCACCCGCGTTCGGTCATCTCGCGCTATGACTGTCGCTTGCGACATTAGGCGCTCGACACCTCCGCTCTTCCCTCGAGTTCACGAAACTCTCGGGATTTTTTGGCATGACACCGAATAACTCAAAAACAAATACAGAATATAAACAATAAAAACAATACAAAAACATGAATTTGAACGACAGAATTATTGCAGTCATTGGACTGGGTTATGTAGGATTGCCATTGGCAATTGAGTACGGAAAAAAATACCGCGTTATCGGTTTCGACATCTACCAAGCACGCGTGGATGAACTCAACCGAGGCGAAGACCACACACTCGAAGCTGACCTCGTAGGCATGAAACAAGCACGAGATGCTTACGAATCAACCAAAAAAATTGGTCTGACCTTCACCAGCGACCCCGAAGACCTCAAACAAGTAAACACCTACATCGTAACCGTTCCAACACCCATCGACCAATTCAACAACCCCGACCTCACTCCACTACTCAAAGCCAGTGAGACCATCGGCAAGACCCTCAACCAAGGCGACCTCGTCATCTACGAATCCACCGTTTACCCTGGTTGCACCGAAGAAGACTGCGTACCTATCCTCGAGAAGCACAGTGGCTTGAAGTTCAATGTGGACTTCTTCTGCGGCTACTCACCCGAGCGTATCAACCCCGGTGACAAAGTAAACACCCTGACCAAAATCAAGAAAATCACCTCGGGTTCTACACCAGAGATAGCAGACCTCGTGGATGCAATGTACAACAGCATCCTCGAAAACGGCACCCACAAAGCACCCAACATGAAAGTGGCAGAGGCAGCGAAAGCCGTTGAGAACAGCCAACGCGATGTGAACATCTCCTTCATGAACGAACTCGCACTCATCTGCGACCGCGTGGGCATTGACACCAACGATGTGATTGAGGCAGCAGGTTCGAAATGGAACTTCCTCAAATACCGTCCAGGACTCGTAGGCGGACACTGCATCTCCGTTGATCCATACTACTTGGCACACAAAGCCAAATCACTGGGTTACGAACCACAAGTGATCCTCTCAGGTCGCGCCGTGAACAACTCTATCGCAAAATTCATCGCCGACAAAGTGCTGAAACTCATGATTCAAAAAGACCACAAAGTCAAAGAATCACATGTATTGATGTTGGGCGTGACCTTCAAAGAAAACTGCCCTGACTGCCGCAACACCAAAGTGGTGGACATCGTAAAAGAACTGGAAGACTTTGGTTGCATCGTGGACATCTATGACCCATGGGCAAGCAACGAGGTAGTGAAACACGAGTACGGCAAAGAACTCATCCCAGCCATTGACCCCGACAAAGAGTATCATGCCGTAATCGCATGCGTGAGCCACAACCAATTTATGACCTTCGACTTCAAGAAATACAAAGACCAAGGCGCCGTAATCTTCGATGTGAAAGACTTCGTGGACCGCGCTATTGTAGATGGAAGATTGTAATGTTGAATTAAGAATTTTGAATTAAGAGTTCATGACAATAGCAGTAGCAGGAACAGGATATGTGGGACTGTCAATAGCCACATTGCTGGCACAACATCACAAAGTACTGGCAGTGGACATCATCCCCGAAAAAGTAGAGATGATCAATCGACGACAGTCACCCATACAAGATGAATACATCGAGAAATACTTCGCCGAAAAAGAACTGAACCTCACCGCCACACTCGATGCCGAAGCGGCATACCGAGAGGCAGAAATCGTGGTCATAGCCGCCCCCACGAACTATGATAGCCAAAAGAACTACTTCGACACCTCCGCCGTGGAGTCGGTCATCGAAGTCGTTCTGCGCGTCAATCCGCAAGCAATCATGGTCATCAAGTCCACTATCCCAGTAGGATACACAGAATCGGTACGCAAGAAATTCGGTACGGAAAACATACTCTTCTCGCCCGAGTTTCTGCGCGAATCGAAGGCACTTTACGACAACCTCTACCCTTCGCGCATTATCGTGGGTACGGACATGCAGGATCCGCACTTAATGGAGGCAACCAAACGGTTTGCCGCATTGCTGCAAGAAGGCGCACTGAAGCCCGAGGTGGACACCCTATTCATGGGATTCACAGAAGCAGAGGCAGTGAAACTATTCGCCAACACCTATCTGGCACTGCGCGTGAGTTACTTCAACGAACTCGACACCTACGCCGAGATGAAAGGACTGGATACACAATCCATCATCAATGGCGTGTGTCTTGACCCACGCATTGGCACACACTACAACAATCCATCGTTTGGCTACGGCGGATACTGCTTGCCCAAAGACACCAAGCAACTGCTCGCTAACTACCAAGATGTGCCTGAGAACCTCATCGAAGCCATCGTGGAAAGCAACCGCACACGCAAAGACTTCATCGCCGACCGCGTACTGGCGAAAGCGAGCTACTACGACTACTACAACAACGGTCAGTACAACGCCAACGAAGAGCACAGTTGCGTGATTGGCGTGTATCGACTGACTATGAAGTCAAACTCCGACAACTTCCGCCAGTCAAGCATACAAGGTATCATGAAGCGCGTGAAAGCCAAAGGTGCGCAGGTAATCATCTACGAGCCTACCCTACCCGACGGCACCACCTTCTTCGGTTCGGTGGTAGTGAACGACTTGGCGCAATTCAAAGCACAATCACAAGCCATCATCGCCAACCGATACGATGCGTGTCTGGAAGATGTGAAGGAGAAAGTATATACACGAGATATTTTCCGCCGCGATTAGCGAAACAGAAAGGTGAGAACGGAAAACGGGAAGGTAGTGAATATCATAACGAAAATAGCCAACCGATTGCATCTGTCGCCAACCAAACAAAAAGTGATTCGCAATGTTGTTTGGGCAGTAACAGGCAAAGTAGTGACCCTGCTGGGTGGCTTGCTGGTGGGTATCTTCGTAGCTCGTTACTTAGGACCCGACCAATACGGATTGATGAGTTATGTGATTAGTTATGTGACTCTATTCCAAGTGTTTGCTTCTTTTGGTATGGATAACATAGAGATACGAGAAGAATCACAACACCCCGACGAGAAAGACAAACTGATAGGTACCGCCTTCACACTCAAAGTCGGTTTTGCCGTACTAACCATGGGCTTGGTGATAGCCACCGCATGGCTGTTTGAAGCCGACCCCTTCACCCGATGGATGATTGCTCTCTACTCCGTGTCTATGCTAATGAATAGTTTTAGCGTCATTCGCAACTATTTCACCTCCATCGTTTGGAACGAATACATCGTCAAGACGGAAATCTCGCGCACCTTCATCGGCGCAGGTATCAAGATAGGATTGCTATTCTTGCACGCTCCACTGGTCTGGTTCATCGCAGCCACATTACTCGATACCATACTAATTGCAGGCGGATATGTGCTATCCTACCGAAGCAAGATTGACACCTTCAGCAAATGGCGATACGACGCAACCACCGCAAAACACTTGTTAGTACAGTCGTTCCCACTATTGCTGAGCGGAGCCGCCGTGGTCATCTACACCAAAATAGACCAAGTACTCATCGGTAATATGCTCAGCACAGAGTCCGTAGGTTACTACTCTGTAGCCGACCGATTTACCGAGATTTGCCTGTTCATACCCACCATCCTATCGCAGACAATCACGCCCATACTGGTCAAAGCGTACGCAGAAAACAAAGACGACTACAACAAAAAAGCTACGCTATTCATGAATGTAATGATTTGGGGAACTATCCTGCTGTGTATCGTCATTTGCCTGATTGCCAACCCACTGATCAAATACACCTTTGGACAACAATACTTGCGTTCAATCCCGATTCTGCAAATCATGGTCTTCAAAGTGGTGGGATATGCGTTGGCGCAGTCCTCTGGAGCAATGATTGTGGTGGAAGGCAAACAAAAATATGTGGTACTCCGAAACATAGTAGGTTGTGGTGCTTGTATCGCGTTGAACTACCTGCTTATCCCTACTTTTGGTTTGACAGGCGCGGCATTTGCAAGTATTCTGACAGCCCTATGCGCAGGCTACCTATCGCACCTTATCATTCCGCAATACCATTTCCTCTTCAAAAAACAAACCATGTCCCTTTTGACGGGTTGGAAAGACCTTACAAAAATAGGACACCTCAAATCACATTGATTGCATGAACAGAATAATACACATACTCCAATTCGTTTTGAAACTGAACATCGTCAAATCCCTATACTATTCCATACGGTTTGGCGGGCGTGTCTTCATCGGAAAAGGCAACATACACATCGAAGGAAATGGAAAAATAGACTTCCGCACCAAAGCAAGTAGTCTGTTCATCGGCGTTTACCACACGATCCCCACAGCAGCTACCATCACGCTCATGCAGAACGCACGACTGGTGGTTGGCGCAAATGCCAAAATACACCGCGGAACAAAAATAGTAGTACACGAAGGTGGGACATTGGAAATAGGCGATAGAACCTATATCAATGAGTTAGCTCGTGTGCATTGCCGAAAGAACATCACAATAGGCAACGATTGCGCTATCGCTTGGAGCACAAACATATTGGACACCGATTTACACACTATCTACGATGAAGCAGGACAGCCCATCAATACCGACCAAGCTATCCATATCGGCAATAAGGTGTGGATAGGAGCCAATACAACCGTCCTCAAAGGCACATGCATCGAAGACAACAGCATCATTGCCGCACAGTCCGTTGTGCATGGCAAAGTGGAAGGTAACTATATCTATGCAGGCAATCCACTGAAACAAATAAAAACATTCGCAACTTGGAACTAACACACATATACTATCTGTCCAATCTATGATTTCTCAATACAAATTACGAAGTTTATATTATGCGTTGGCGTTACTGGTAAATATGTTCGTAACAGGATACATGCTTATCAACGACGACAACATGAATGATGTAGGAACCCAACGCGTGTTTCTTGTGCGCTCTATCTTCTGCGTCGTATGGGTAATATGCGCGTTTTGGTACATCAAAGACATCTACATCATTCCATATGC
Source organism: Paludibacteraceae bacterium (assembly GCA_045590995.1). Classification (GTDB taxonomy): domain Bacteria; phylum Bacteroidota; class Bacteroidia; order Bacteroidales; family Paludibacteraceae; genus Colicola. The sequence continues at coordinate 20,874 of JAZNRY010000002.1, forward strand.
GACCCGAGAAAATGGCTTTCGATTATCCCTACTGAGATGGCTTATCACCTTCTGCATATGCACCTGCATGGCTATCACAATAACACACGCAGGCTCAATCAAAGAACTCATCGCCACCTGCACCATCTTCGTATGCCCATGCTTTGCACTGATGGGCAGCTATGACTACGCACGATTGTATGGCGAAAAACAAGAAACCGTATGGTTCTTAATAGCCACCATGCTGGTATGCGTGTTTGCCTATTTCAAGATTTATAATCTGTACAATGTATTGGGCGAACAAGGACACTTTGCTGTAGCTTACTATCCGCTGTATTTCCTACCCGTTGTGTTGGTATGCGACAAGAAATGGGTACGATACGCAATCATAGCTATCGTCTCCATTGTTATCTTCACCTCCATCAAACGAGGTGGTCTGTTGGCATTGTTCATGGGCATCAGTGCATTTATTGTCATACATCAATACATCAAGCAAGAGAAAAGTCTATTTATCTTCCGCACCGTAACAATCCTAATAGTCGTATTTATACTGGGATATATCGGCATTGTTCACTTTGGCGACGCATTATTGGAGCGCGTGATGAATACCGACGACACAACAGGTTCGGGTCGTACGGAGATTTGGAAATCCCTCTGCACCAATCTGCGCCATCAAAGCATCTACAAATGGGTGGTCGGCAATGGTCACTTGACCACCATGCGCGACTCGTATCGAAACCTTTCGGCACACAACGATTTTTTGGAGGTAGCATACAATTACGGTGGTATCAATATCTTCCTCTACTTGGGCTTTTTCTTCTCGCTAATCGCTTATACCCTACGGGCTATCAAACAACGCTCAAAATACGCACCCCACTTGGCAATGTCAGTCACCATTTACTTCATATTAAGCATGTTATCCATCATCATCCTATCGCATACTTTTACACTATCATTGATTAACACGGCTTTGCTGATTGGGTGGAATGAATATGAATCGCACAACCAAGAAACAATTGCCAGTCCGACCACTACCACAATATGAAAATAGGCATTCTCACATACCATCGTGCACATAATTATGGTGCAATGCTGCAAGCATACGCATTGCGACGCGTCCTGCGCGACATGCAACACGATGTGGATTTCATTGACTATTGGCCCAAGGAACATCAAGAACAATATACTTTGATACGCCCCTTACGCGGTCAATCATTAGGCAAACGAATCATTGCGTTCCTTGCAGGTACACTCACCCTCGCAAAACGCTATCGACGCATACGACATTTTGAGCGTTTTGCATCGCAATACCTATGTGTGCCAGCGAGCGTGCTATATACCCATCAAGAACAAACCATCAAGGAGCAATACGATTGTGTTGTTGTAGGTAGCGACCAGATATGGCGCAACAAAGAATCCAATGGCAAACATATTGGCTTTGACCCTGTATATTTTGGTCAAAACCTTCCTGAGCATACTCGTTGCATCAGCTATGCAGCCAGCATGGGAATCATTGACCTACACGAACACGACTTAGCAACACTGCAACAATACCTCAATCGTTTCGACACGATTTTAGTACGCGAGAATAGTCTCAAAACATTGATTAACCAACTCAACCTACCAGCAGAAGTGGTATTAGACCCAACGCTGCTACTCACACAAGAAGCATGGAATGCGTTGCTACCTACAACGCCTTATCGCACAAAACAATATGTCTTGTATTATGAGCTACTTCCATCACCCAGTGCATTAGCATTTGCACGCGAACAAGCACACGCCATGCAATGCGACTTATTAGTAATGGACGCAGTAATACACACCATCCCTCGTTCTGGACATATATCCGCAGCGTCACCCATCGAGTTCCTACATGCCATTCGCGATGCTAACTATATCGTAGCAACCTCTTTTCACGGAACCGCTTTTTCGGTCATCTTTGAAAAGCAATTCATCACCATTGGTCTGCACGCCAATGCTGATCGTGTGAAAACGCTATTGAAGCATCTTCACATAGAAGACCACTATCAACCTACACCAACAATCGTTCCAACGATAGATTATGCAACGGTAACTCCCCTGTTAGCAGACATGCGACAACAATCGCTGCAACGATTAACCGATGCTATTCATTCAAAGAGTAACAATAACTACCCCACAGCATGAAGATTGCCTATCTGCTACATACCACATCCTTGACCGATGGTTCAACCAAAGCGTTTCTTCACCTCATCAACCAAGTGAAGAAGACTGGTATAGAGCCATTGGTTATTCTACCCAATAAACAGGCATTATACCAACACTTACACGCACAGCAGATACCTTGTGTAGCGCTGCGACATGGCATGCGCCCTGCCACCTACCCTCCTTACAAGACCATAGCAGATAAAATCCTATTCCTGCCTCGCCTTTTAGGACGATTGGCAATCAACGCCCTGGCTACGATACAGAGTTACATGATCGTTCGTCGGTTTGATCCTGATATTATTCATACCAACACTGGCGTGGTATCCATAGGCTATCATGTGGCTCGTTGGCTTCACATTCCGCATGTTTGGCATCTGCGCGAATATGGAGCATGGGAGTTCCACACCTATCCATATCCATCGTTGCGCGCACAACAAAAACGCTTTCAAAAACACAACTCTTACACCATTGCTATCACCAAAGCGTTGCAACACTACTACAGACTGGAAGATATATCCACCTCTCAAGTGATATACGATGGCGTGATGCCAGCAGCAGCCGCTGCGTATGAAAGCGACAAGGAGAAGTATCTCCTCTTTGCGGGCGCTTTCAGCGATGTAAAAGGCATACTTCCGCTCATTGACGCATATGCAGCATATGCAAAGCAGTGTCCAGCAGCCCTGCCTTTGTGGATTGCAGGAGCTGGTCCCGAAAACTATACACAGAAGATAAAAGATAAAATCGGATACTATCAACTGGAGAACCAAATCCGCCTGCTGGGTATGCGCAGCGATATGGATGATTTATACAAAAAAGCAACAGCACTCATTGTACCCTCTCTCTTTGAAGGTTTTGGGTTTATCACAGCCGAAGCTATGTTTAACGGATGTCTTGTGATAGGACATGATGTGGCGGGAACCAAAGAGCAATTCGACAACGGCAAGCACCTGACAGGCGAAGAAATTGCACTTAGATACAACACACCTGAGCAACTAATACAACATCTCATGCAATTGACCCATGCTACCAGCACAACATACGAGCCCATGATTCAGCGTGGACAAACCACTGTCATGCAACTATACACAACAGAAGTTCATCTTCAACAAATACTCACTTTGTACAACACGATTGTAAGCACTAAATAGTTATGAATAATCAATCAAAAAAGAAAGCACGCGTTATCGCATTCTATTTGCCCCAATTTCACCCCATAGCAGAAAATGATCAAGTATGGGGTAAAGGTTTTACCGAATGGGTGAGTGTGGCACAAGCCAAACCCCTCTTCCGTGGACACTACCAACCCAAGATCCCAGCTGACTTAGGCTTCTATGATTTACGCTTGCCTGAAACCCGCGAACAACAAGCACAATTAGCTCGTGAAGCAGGCGTAGAAGGATTTTGCTACTGGCACTATTGGTTGGGCAATGGTAAACAATTGTTGCAACGCCCTTTTGAAGAAGTCTTGCATACAGGAAAACCAGACTTCCCATTTTGTTTGGCATGGGCCAACCATGACTGGACAACCAAAACTTGGCAACGAGGAAAAGGTAAAATGGCAAGTCAAACGATGATCGCCAAACAAGAATACCCTGGCGATACCGACTATATAGCGCATTTTCAATACTTATTACCAGCATTCAAGGACAAACGCTATATCACCGTTGATGGCAAACCATTGTTTTTGATTTACGATGCCTATAACTTCCAAGATGTAACGCACTTTATGGAATTATGGCGTCAATTAGCACAGGAAAATGGATTGAAAGGTATCTATTTCGTAGCAGTTACCAATAACACATCAACCATTTTACGCAAGCCCGATGGTAGCATATTGCGTACAATGCCCAATGTGGAAAGTAGTGCAGAAGTCTTTAACAATCTCTTGGCACTCGGCTTCGACGGCATCAACTCGTTTGGTAAATCCCGCGGAGAAATGCTTTACATAGGCAAATATCGCAGAGTATGGCAAAAAGCAATCCGATCTGTATTTCATTTTATATCCAGCGTACGATTTGACTATCCAAAGACTGTAAAACATTTCTTTGCACCCGAAGACAAATGGGATAATGTATTTCCATCCATCATGCCCCAATGGGATCGCTCGCCTCGCGCAGGAAACTACGACGGAATCTATATTCACGCTACACCAGAGAATTTCCAAACACATATCAAACAAGCATTAGAACATATCAACCATAAAGAAGATGAACATAAGATTCTATTCCTTCGCTCATGGAACGAATGGGGAGAAGGTAACTATGTAGAACCAGATATGAAATATGGACATGGTTTCCTCGATGCTCTAAAAAATTGCTTGTCTTAAACGCCTTTACAATGCAGCAAATGACGCTCGAAGTTCTTATTTCATGTATGCATCAATCGGATTGGAGTATTATTCAACGAAGTAATATTCAAACCGATGTACTCATTATTAATCAATGTGATAGAGATGCCGTAGAAGAATATAGTTTTCCCAATCAATTAGGTAAAATATGCCATGCCCGCATGATTCACACTACCACACGCGGACTATCTCGCAGTAGAAATATGGCATTAAGATATGCAACGGGAGATATTTGCGTGTTTTGTGATGATGACGAAATTTTCGAATCTGATTATGAGCAAACTATCCTAAATGCTTTTCAAATCCATGTGGACTTTACCATTATTGCATTTAAATTGAATTATGACCGCAAAAAATGCCCTACCAAAACTCGTACATACAACCGATTTACATCAGGCAGTTTGAGCAGTGCGCAAATAGCTTTTAGAAGGCAAGACATCATAGCTACGAGCATATTATTTGACGAGAAAATGGGAAGTGGCACGGGCAATGGAGGAGGCGAGGAATGTAAATGGATGTACCAATTGCTATCCAAAAAAGAAGTAAAAGCCATGTATGTACCTATGCTAATAGCCACTGTTCAATCAGGAAATAGCATGTGGTTTCATGGGTATAATAAGCAATTTTTCATCAATCAAGGTTGGAAATCACGACGAATTTATGGAAGGATATTAGGGCTTGTATATATCTTCTATAATATCATTGCACATCAAAAACTATATACCCAATATTGTTCAAATATAGATATTATACATTACATGTTTACAGGCTATATGCAAAAGCGATAGAAACAAGATGAAAGACTACGGCTTAGTATCAATCATTACTCCATCATGGAATTGCGGCAGGTTTGTGGAAGAAACACTACAAAGTATTCTTGCACAGACATATGCCCATTGGGAATTACTCTTCCAAGATGATTGCTCCACAGATAACACGCAACAGATAGTTCTTGCATATGCAGAAAAAGATGCACGCATCAAGTATGCATGCAACCCACAAAATAGCGGTGCTGCTATCACACGCAACAACGCACTCAAAAGAGCAAAGGGCAAATGGATTGCTTTCTTGGATTCAGATGACCTGTGGTTGCCCAATAAGCTGGAAGAGCAGTTGAAATTCATGGTGGATAATAATTATGCTTTTTCATACACCAATTATAGTGAAATTAACGAGCAATCGCATGAGTTAGGAAAAATCATAACGGGTCCTAAGCACATTACCAAATCTGGAATGTACGCATATTGCTGGCCAGGTTGTTTGACCGTGATGTATAATCAAGAAATAGTTGGAAACATTCAAATCAAGCATATCGAAAAGAACAATGATTATGCCTTATGGCTTAAAGTGATTCAATATGCAGATTGTTACCTACTAAACAAAACACTTGCCCACTATCGTAAACGCATTGGTTCAATTAGTAATCACTCGTATGTCCAACTTATCAAATGGCACTATCGATTATTTCATGAGAGTGAACAAAGAAACATGCTGCTTTCTACGATACTCACAATCGGAAATCTAATTTTTGGCACACTAAAAAAGATACTTTACATCAAGAACATATGAACCCATTAAACCAATATAAATTATACAAAGGCATATGGCTATCCGATAAGGAACATTTAGAGTCAGAGCTGTCCAAAGAAAATTGCAAATCATTACTATCTCATGGTGGTTTTTGTGTGCGTAATACATTTAACTTTGACACACAAAAAAAAACATCATTTTGGTATATTATCAAAGATTCTTTCGAAGAAATAGAACTTTTATCCGCAAACACGCGTGCGCATATAAGAAAGGCATTACGCACATACGATATTCGCCCCATTACTACACAAGAATTTATTGACTTCGCATACCCTGTATTCCTCAGTGCACAACAATCGTATAAAGTCAAATGCAATGTCATTACACAGGATGAATTTGTAAGTCTTACCGATTCTATCAAAGAAAACAAGCACAACGAACTTTGGGGAGTTTTTATAAAAAACACCAATGAAATGGTAGCGCTCTCTATTAATACCATCAACGAAGTAAGTTGCAATTACAATACCCTCAAATGCAAATACGAAGCACTACACAATAGTACTTATCCTTATTTTGGATTATTTTATGAAATGAATAGGCATTATCTACAAGAACGCAAATTAAAATATGTAAATGACGGAAGTAGATCTATCACCAACCACTCTAACATACAACCATTCTTGATTGATAAGTTCAAATTTAGAAAAGCGTATTGCAATATCAAAATATACTATCAATGGTGGCTAAAACCAATTATTACAATATTATACCCATTTAGGAATATTATCCCCGTTGCCAAAATAAAAAGTTTTCTTAATATGGAAGCAATGGCAAGGGGTGAGATATAATTAAACAACGAAGAAACTAACCTATATTTATGTATTTGTATTATAAGAACTCAAAGAGCAAAACGCAAATCCCCAATAGTTTACATGTCACATTTCGTAAAACTATTCCAACAAAGTTAAATCCGCTTTGGCTATACTGGCGGTTTATTAGTTGGTTAAAAGGAGATGCTTTTTATGAATATCAAGCATTGCTCCATGAGGAGATTGTTTGTACCGCATATGTGGTTCCCAAAAACATCAAATTTCCTTTTATCCCTAACAACGGCTATCATATCGGGCCGTGTTACACCAAACCCGAGTATCGAGGCAAAGGTTTGTACCCTCTATTACTACAACATATCATGGAAGAAAATCCTAATAGAGAATATTATATGATTATCAAAGATACGAATATACCTTCTATAAAAGGTGTACAAAAAGTAGGATTTCAAGAGTTTGCCAAAGGTCAAAAAAATTTATTACAGCAATGGGTCATATCGTAAAGTATTTGTTTGATAGAATAGTAGCATTCTTAGGTCTCATTTGTTTCTCTCCCGTTTTTGTGGTAGTTGCCATACTGATAAAGAAACAAATGCCTGGTCCCGTATTATTTGTACAACAACGCGTTGGAAAAAATGGAAAGCTATTCAATTGCCATAAGTTTCGCACGATGACTATTAATCACGGAGGTTCATCCATATCCATCGCTGGCGAGAATCGAATCACTCCATTAGGAGCAAAACTCCGTCAATACAAGATAGACGAATTGCCTGGGTTATGGGATGTATTTATCGGCAACATGAGTTTCGTTGGACCACGCCCCGATGTACCGGGTTATGCCGATTGTTTGAAAGGCAACGATAGACGCATACTGCTATTGCGTCCGGGTATCACAGGACCCGCCAGCTTGAAATATCGCGATGAAGAGTATCTATTGGCGCAACAAGCAAACCCAAAAGAATATAATGATACAGTGATATACCCAGACAAAGTACGATTGAATCTGTATTACTTGGATCATTACTCTTTTTTGGATGATATACATATGATTTTTGCCACAATTTTAGGTAAACATATGTCCTATGCAGGAGAAATAATTTAAACATTTGCATGTAAATTTGTAGATTTGCAAAAAAAGTAGTACCTTTGTAGGCTGATATCAAAATTTTGATTAGAATGAATCAAGAACGCAAAATGATTTACCTATGTCTGGCACATATGTCGGATGAAGGATGGGAACAAAAATACATCAAAGAGGCATTTGACACCAACTGGGTAGTGCCTTTGGGACCTAATGTAAATGCTTTTGAAGAAGACCTAAAACAATTTGTTGGCAAGGATTGTCATGGACAAGCACGAGAAGTGGTAGCACTATCTGCAGGAACTGCCGCCATACATTTGGCACTGATTGCTTGCGGGGTCAAAGCTGGTGATGAAGTGTGCGTACAGTCCTTCACATTCTGTGCATCTTCCCACCCCATTACCTATTTGGGTGCAACACCTGTATTTATTGACTCCGAACGCGACACTTGGAATATGGACCCCGCTTTGCTGGAAGAAGCCATATTGGATCGCATCGCTAAAACAGGTAAAAAGCCTAAAGCCATCATCCCTGTAGCATTATATGGTATGCCATACGACTGCGAAAAAATCATGGCTATAGCCGAGAAATACGATATTCCTGTGATTGAAGACGCAGCAGAAGGATTTGGTTCCAAATACAAAGGGCAAGTATTAGGCACTTTTGGGCGCTATGGCGTGTTGTCCTTCAATGGCAATAAGATGATTACCACCTCTGGCGGTGGTGCTTTGGTTTGCGAAAATGCCGAACTGAAAAATAAAATTATGTGGTATGCTACACAAGCACGCGAGGCATATCCTTACTACCAACACGAAGAAGTGGGATACAACTATCGTATGTCCAATATTTGCGCAGGTATTGGTCGCGGACAAATGACTATTGCTAATGACCACATAGCTCATCACAAACATATACAAGCATTATACGAAGAACTGCTGGCAGATGTAGCAGGGGTAAAACTACACAAAGCCCCATCCGAAGACTACGACTCCAATTATTGGTTATGTACCATTGAGTTAGACCCTTCGTTGAAAATCAAAGGTCAAAAGAATGCTTATAAGGAAGTTATCCAAAGTGCAGTTGGTGGTGCCGCAGGCGTTATTCATGCAGTGGATACTGCTGTAACCGACTGCCAACCCAACGACAATGTGGAGGCATTACGAATATATCTATGGGAAGCAAAGATTGAAGCACGCCCAGTATGGAAACCCATGCACAAGCAACCTGTATATAAGAATGCGCCCGCGTATGTGAATGGCATTAGTGAAGATATTTTCAAAATTGGCATGTGCCTACCCGCAGGTCCCTATGTGACCGATGAGGATGTACACTATATCGTAAATACTATCAAAGCAGCAATAGAAAAAGTATGAAATCACGCACCGACATATTAAAATCAGATATATTTTCGCATTGGACAAACCTATCCTATTTGCCTCGTTGGGGTGTATTGCTATTGGACTTACTGATTGTCTTCATTGCCTTCATCATCAGTTTTGCCATTGGCAATCGTTTGTTTACCTATGGAACAACAGATTTGCTGATGCCAATATGGCTACAATGTGCGATTGTAATGGCATTACAGACATTGTTTTTCTGGGTATTTCATACCTATTCAGGCATCTTGCGCTATTCTACATTCATTGATACAATCAAAGTATCTTTATCTGTAGGTGCTACGGGTTTAGTATCAATCCTGATAAATATCATAATCAAACTGACATCTATTCCTGTTAGCCATCCCTTCTTGACTACCGTATTAATCATATATATATTCGTGGCTGCTACACTATTATTTGCTTGGCGAGTCACAATTAAAACCGTTTTTGAATACATATCTCATCATAAATCCAATGTACAAAAGGTACTTATATATGGTGTACAATCAGCAGGACTATCTATCGCAAAAATGCTACAATCCAACATGGATAGCCCATATCACCCCGTTGGTTTTATCGCCGATGATTGCGATTTGACGCAGCATAATATGTTAGGACTTAATGTATATCGCCGTGATGAGAACTTATTACATATCATCAAAGAAAAGCATATCGATAGCATCATCGTATCGCCTATCAAGATGAAAAACATTAATCCAATGCGCGATTTGACGATGTTTCTTGATAATAATATTCGCGTACTCACCACTCCATATTTTACTAATTTTTCGGTTGAAAAAGAAGAGCAGAATATAGCTCAACGCATTGGTCGCATCGAATCAATCAAAGTAGAAGATTTGCTGGATAGACCCACTATTCACTTGAACAATGAGCATATTGGTAATCTACTTCGTTCAAAAATAGTGATGATTACGGGTGCTGCTGGTAGCATTGGTAGCGAAATTGTACGACAAGTCGCACAACAACATCCCCATGCTATAGTATTAGTAGAAATGGCAGAATCACCCCTGCATGATTTATTTGTAGAACTTCGTCCACAATTCCCTGAAATCCAAATCATTCACACCATTGCCGATGTACGCAATATGGATATGATTGAACCTATATTCAAGGAATATCAACCCGAAATTGTATTCCATGCCGCAGCATACAAGCATGTGCCTCTCATGGAGGATTATCCAGCACAAGCAGTCTTGGCAAATGTGCTCGGAACAAAGAATGTCGCGGATATGGCAGTGAAGTATGGCACTAAAAGATTTGTCATGATCTCTACGGACAAAGCTGTTAATCCAACCAATGTCATGGGAGCTTCCAAACGCATAGCAGAAATATATGTGCAATCATTGTTCTTGAAGCTATCCAAAGAGAATAACAAATGTACTAAATTTATCACTACGCGTTTTGGTAATGTATTAGGTAGCAATGGTTCTGTGGTTCCTTATTTCAAAAAACAAATTGCACAAGGTGGACCTGTAACTGTCACACACCCTGATATCATCCGTTATTTTATGACCATTCCCGAAGCAAGTAGCCTCGTTTTAGAAGCCGCAACATTGGGTTTGGGAGGAGAAATATTTATCTTTGATATGGGACAACCTGTGAAAATTTCGGATTTGGCAAAGAATATGATTCGCCTTGCAGGTTTTGTACCTGGAAAAGATATTGAAATCATATATACAGGTCTGCGACCTGGAGAAAAATTGTATGAAGAATTACTCAACCAAAAAGAGTTAACGATTCCTACATCACACGAAAAGATTCTTGTAGCTAAAGTACGAGAATATGATTACGATGTCGTATCTGTTCTAATAGATAAACTCATTCATAGCGCACAAGAAGGCAAAACATTCCCTACCGTACAAATTATGAAAGAAATTGTTCCTGAATACAAGAGTAAAAACTCTGTGTACGAACAATTGGACAAATAGGATGCAGCGCGCACCCATGATACATAGAAACTATTTAATGATAAAAGTATAAAGACAAGAATAATATGGCATTCTTCGGATTATTTGGAAAAGAGAAAAAAGAAACCTTGGACAAAGGACTTGAGAAAACGAAAGAATCAGTACTCAGCAAGATTAGTCGTGCCATTGCAGGCAAGAATACTATTGATGATGATGTCCTTGACAACCTTGAGGAAGCACTCATCACCTCCGATGTTGGTGTGGAAACCACACTGCGCATCATTGAACGCCTACAAGAGCGCGTCAAGAAAGACAAATACCTTGGAACCACCGAACTCAACCATATTCTGGTGGATGAAGTGGCTTCCCTATTGGCAGAGAACAATGCCATGCAGGTAATGGATTTTACGGATCCACTGCCTGCTAAACCCTATGTAGTTATGGTAGTAGGCGTTAATGGCGTTGGCAAGACCACCACTATTGGAAAACTGGCACATCAATACAAACAGGCGGGAAAGAAAGTCTATTTGGGTGCTGCCGACACATTCCGCGCAGCCGCTGTAGAGCAACTTTGTATTTGGGGCGAACGCGTGGGAGTACCTGTCATTAAACAACAACAAGGATCCGATCCTGCGAGTGTAGCGTTTGACACACTGCAGAGCGCAAAAGCGAATGATGCAGATGTAGTACTGATTGATACTGCGGGACGCTTGCACAATAAAGTAAACCTCATGAACGAGTTGACGAAAATCAAGAATGTGATGCAGAAAGTAGTGCCTGATGCACCACATGATGTAATGCTCGTCTTAGATGGGAGCACAGGACAAAATGCCTTTGAACAAGCCAAACAATTCACCAAAGCCACACAAGTTAGTTCATTGGCAATCACCAAATTGGATGGAACTGCAAAAGGCGGTGTAGTCATCGGCATCAGCGACCAATTCAAGATTCCTGTACGATACATCGGACTGGGAGAACAAATGACCGACCTACAAGTATTTAATAGAGAAGAGTTTGTGAAATCCCTATTGCAAATAGGATAATAACTTCACAGATATATCGCAGAGATTCATTCTTCTGCCAAATAGGCTGCAAAACTACTACGATAGGTTTGCAGCCATTCTTTTGCGATCTCATCATATGCCCGCAAGAATTGCTCATCACTCATTTGTCCATTCTTCCATTGCTGATACAATGGAGAAAAAGAAGCTTCTATTGCTTTTTCCACTCGTTGGGTACAATTCAGCAAAGAAGGAGCTATATCTGTTCCGCGCAATATATGCTGTATGTTTACATAGCGTTTGCCATTGCTTATACGCAATGGGAATACCCATTGATCTTTAATTTGCAACGAAAGGTCACACATCTCACTATGCAAACCATCTCCCTCTTGTGCATGCTCATCACGCGCCAACATATAGTATGGAACATGCCACTTATCCAACACCAATGGTACTGCTACTGCACAAGCAGGATAACCTAATGCTGTCCACATAATGGTCTTGCGAGCTTCTTTTGGGGTAGATACCCCCTCAAATACCACTACGGCTGAAGTGATACGGCGTGGAATAAAATCTTGATCCACGGTATATTCAGGTGCATTTACACTATCAAAATCAATATCCAACAACTCATGACGATACTGGCGAGAAAAGAGGTTTAAGGCTTCTGTCGCACTCATTTGATGATTGGCATTAAAAGCTCCCTCCATAATAGCTGTAGCTGTTATATAACGCTCCCATCCTTCATAATCCTCATAACGACCTGCTAAACTAAAATTTGTCACCACACGATACCCTTTCACTTCTTTATTAACATCATACTTTATCCAATTGTGGTTATTGATTTCATAATATGCAGCACCACCCATAGCATCTATTAACCCAAAATTAGCTTCGACTCCCCATGGTTTTGGATATTTGCTAAGCCAACATTCAAAGTCCTGTAAAGAAGCACAATTCGATAAAACATGATACATCATTTCTCCCTCTCTATCCATTTGGCACGATAAGGTATCCTCACGCAAATTATAAGAAGCCGTATTCATGATGCACAAACCAGCTTCATTCATTCCAGCCCAGACTTCCCCATCTAAAGAAGAAGCATTTACCAAACCAATAAAATCATATATTGCACCTTCAAAATAGTTAATTCGATTATTCAACTCATCCGTGTCACGGTGCTTGAACATCATAGGGCGTCCTGTAGGCGTCGCATTTCCACTGATTATAAACGATGTGCATGCCCAAGAAGTAGATAGGTAGCACAAAAAGGATAAGAAAACACAAAATCTCTTCATAATATTAAATTTTGGCACAAAATTACAATAAAAATTGCATATTTGCAAATTATCCCAAAAAAAACAGACGAGCGAATTAACCTTCCCGTCTGTTTCTTTCTGTTATAGCGTTAATTTCTCAACCACCACACTTGCTATAGCCACACTCTCGGCAGTGCATACATCCCTCCTCAAAAATCAGCGCATTACCGCAATTAGGACATACTTGACCTTGTACCACTGTACCATCTTGTATATACTTCTTCAAAGCACGCTCAACACCCACCTTCCATGAGTTAATGGTTTCTGAGTCCATCTGAAGCGAACTAATCATCTTGATAACTTGGTCAATTGGCATACCATAGCGCAAGACACCAGAGATAAGTTTTGCATAGTTCCAAAACTCCTTGTCGAACTTATAGCTCAAGCCCTCCATTGTAGTCTTGAAACCGCGTGAGTTGACAAATTGGAAATCATAACGCTTAGTACCATCCTCTTGCACTACGCGGATAATCTTACCCTTAGTTACTGATTTTGGTAACAAGATACCTTCCTCATCATCAGCAAGACCAGTGAAAATCTCATAAGGTACACCCTCTTTCAAACCTACGAAAGCAATCCATTTATCTTTGTTGTTTTGGAATCGAACTACATCGCACTCCAATTCAGCAGGGCGCACACGCACTTTATTATCAAAGCAAACGCAGTTCTTCTCCTCTTTCTTAGATACTTCTTTCTTTTTCTCTTTTATTCCTTCAAGTACACCTGTTCTCGATCCATCGCGATAAACAGTACATCCCTTACAACCACATCGCCAAGCTTCTTCATACAGTTTGCCTACAAGTTCTTCACTGACATCGTTTGGTAGGTTAATCGTCACCGAAATGGAGTGATCAACCCACTTTTGAATAGCACCTTGCATCTGTACTTTCTCCAACCAATCAACATCATTGGCTGTAGCTTTGTAGTAAGGCGACTTCTTCACCAATTCATCCACCTCTTCAATCGTATAACGATGATTTGAATCATAGGTATAACCATTGGCATTCATCCATGTGATAAACTTATGATGGAATACTACATATTCCTCAAAGCTATCCCCCACCTCATCCACTAAATCGACATGAACATTCTTGTCGTTAGGATTTACCTTACGGCGACGACGATATACAGGTTGGAAAACAGGTTCAATACCAGAGGTTGTTTGAGTCATAATACTGGTAGTACCAGTAGGTGCAATAGTCAAACAAGCAATATTGCGACGACCATGTTTTACCATCAAATCGTACAATTCTGGATCTGCCTCTTTTAAGCGTTGGATATATGGATTATTCTCCTCCCGTTTAGCATCATATACATGGAATGCTCCACGCTCTTGCGCCATTTTTACACTACTGCGATAAGCAGCTAAAGCCAATGTCTTGTGTACTTCCACTGAGAAAGCAGTTGCCTCTGAAGTACCATAGCGCAAACCAAGGGCTGCCAGCATATCTCCTTCTGCTGTAGTTCCAACACCAGTACGACGCCCCTTAGTCGTTTTATCCATAATTTTCTCCCAGAGTTCTCGTTCTGTACGCTTTATAGAATCTGCTTCTGGATCCGAATCAACCTTGTTGAGAATCTTTTCTATTTTTTCTACCTCAAGATCAATAATATCATCCATCATACGCTGAGCTACAGCAACATGCTTCTTAAATAGGTCAAAATCAAACTCCGCCTCTGGTGTAAACGGATTCTTCACATAACTATACAGATTGATTGCCAAAAGACGGCAACTATCATATGGACACAAAGGGATCTCACCACAAGGGTTTGTACTCACGGTTCTATATCCAAGGTCGGCATAGCAATCAGGTACTGACTCACGAGTGATTGTATCCCAAAAGAGTACACCCGGCTCGGCAGATTTCCAAGCATTATGAATAACCTTCTTCCAAAGTTTAGCAGCATCAACCTCCTTCGTATATATTGGCGTATTCGAGTCTATAGGATATTGTTGGGTGTACATCTCGCCATTGATGGCTGCACGCATAAAATCATCGTGCATTTTCACAGACACATTGGCACCAGTCACCTTGCCCGAATCCATCTTCGCATCAATAAAAGCCTCGCTATCTGGATGTTTTACACTAACACTAAGCATCAACGCACCACGACGCCCATCTTGTGCAACCTCACGAGTAGAGTTGCTATAGCGTTCCATGAATGGAACAAGACCTGTAGAAGTGAGCGCAGAGTTCTTCACTGGACTACCCGTAGGACGAATGTGGCTCAAGTCATGACCAACTCCACCACGACGCTTCATGAGTTGTACCTGCTCCTCATCAATTTGAATAATAGCACCATAACTATCTGCACTACCATCTTGACCAATTACAAAACAATTACTCAAACTTGCAACTTGATAGTCGTTGCCAATACCAGTCATTGGACTACCTGCTGGCACTATGTACTTGAAGTCTTTGAGTAATTCAAACAACTCTGCCTCAGACATAGGATTAGCATACTTCTTTTCAATACGCGCAATCTCACTGGCAAGACGATGGTGCATATCATCTGGAGTTTGTTCATAGAGGTTACCATACGAATCTTTCAACGCATACTTAGTGCTCCACACGCGCGCAGCCAATTCGTCACCTTTGAAGTACTCCACAGAAGCTAATTCAGCTTCCTTTTGTGTGTAAATTTTCTTTTCCATGATAATTTATAGTATTTCTCTTATTTTCAACTAATTAAGAAAATCCGCCTTTACAATAGGCAGAAAATCGGTTGCAAAGGTACAACTTATTTATGGAATGTGCAAATTTTTTGAAATAAAAAGTTTTCAACAAGCACACAAAGTTTTCCAAAACAAAAATGCAAATCGCTCATAACAAGCAACTTGCATTTTTCAAAAACAGTAAAAGTTTTCCTTTTTGAGAAAGTTATCAACAGGTCAGATTATCAATAACAGATACTCGAGCACTACAACATGTAGTTCCATTTTCATCCACTTGTTGATATTGTATAGCTTGCGGAGTTTTCAAAAAACGAGTAAACATCCTATCTCCTTGATATAATTCTTTCTGATAATTGATATCTAATCGAAAAGGATGAGTACCGTCCATTTGCACTGCATTTACCATCCATTCCAAATATTTGCAGGAATTACAATGGCGATTATAATCTACATCTGAATATTGGATTTCATGTAGGATTTCGCCTGCTCGTGTGGCTTCAGTTGTTGTTTCCAAATCATCCAAACTAATAGGGCGTATACGAGGTGCTCGTGCCATATTGAGTATTTCACCATCAATAGTCCCATCAAACATCGGAGTATCAAAAATATTGACAATCTCGCGTGTGTCTAAACTTAATACAGCCCACACCGTTTTAGCACAACCAATCAGTTTCTCCGAGCCATCTGCTTGTGGTTGATAAATTCGGAAATCACGAACAGAAAGCATATGCGCATTACGCTCAATCCATGTTTCAACAATCATTTGTTCTCCATGCTTGGGCAAGTAGAGCATTTCTATATTAGCATGAGTAATAATCCATGTATAATTCATTGGCAAAAGTGCAGGAATGCCTATTCCCATTTCATCTGCCACTTTACCTGCCACATTGAGCAAATAATTTTCCATTGAATATAGACGCAGACGACGCGAGGCATCTACATCTTGATAAGGCACAATAATAGTATGTCTGTACTTCATAATTCTATTCAATATTACTCCTTAATAGGGAATACACCTGTAGGACGCTGAATTGTGTATTTCGTCATCTCCTGATTAGAACGAAAACCAATACCTTTAATAACCGAATTTTCGCGAGTAATAACTATTGACGAGTCAGAATATACGGATTCTGTTTTTTGATCCCAATAGAGCAAAGGCGTTTCAAAGCGTTCTCCTTCCATATTCATCGCTTGGACATTCCCAATCAATGTCCAACGCTGAGAAGGCTCATTATAATACGCATAATCAGCCTCTACCGTAGCGTCTGCTTCCAAATTCAAATTAAACTTCTCCAAATATATCCCATCAGGAAATTCCCAATAAGGAGTATCTGCCTTATCAAAGACCAACCACTTATGAGCCTTTATACGATAGCGTGTTATACCAGAATCCGATATCAAGGTATTTACATCAACACCTTCTAATACGGGCATTGCTTTTCGATCTACCACAGCAGCTGCACGATGTTTCACCTCTGTATTGCGACAAGCCACAGTCAATACACATAGCAATACCGAGAGAACCAATCGTATCTTGATCCTCTCGGTCTTAACTGTATTTACAAATGTTGTCAATTAATCAATGGTCCTAATAATTACTCTTTTTTTGCACGACAAGTAGTAGTCTTGTTCACCCAACCACCTACACGGAAAGATTGACCTTCATTCAATTCTCGGTGGAAGAATACATCTTCCTTGCTTGGGAAATATTGAGCATAAGTAGCTATTAACTTATTCGCATCGCTTGCGCAAGAAGTATCCACCGCTTTTGCCTTATTAAACATATCACATGCCACCCAATATACCGAGCGAGCCAAGATAGGGTCATCATAAATCTTCGCACTTGCATAGCACAAACCTATCAATAAATAGCAACGACCATCTTCTGGCTCAATAGTCAATGCTTGTTCTGCATAAGAAACACCTTGTTGATAATTTCCCAGAGATACATAAATGTTAGCAATACGATAGAGATAATCTGCCTTATCTTCATTTTCTGTTGCTAACTCCAATGCTTGTTTGTAATATGTCAAAGCACCTTCAAAATCGCCTTTCTTGATAGACATTTGACCACAACCAGCAGCAGACTCACTTGTAGGTTGTAATTTATGCGCACTTTCAGCAGCTGCAAAATACACATCACTCTCGGTACAACCAAGACGACGATACAGTTTCATGATTGAACTGAGCTTATCCAAATCGCCTGTACTTTCAGCTACTACACTTGCATACATCTGATCCATCTGACCGCAGTTAGCTGCACCAGAAGCTGCATACAATCGATCTACATATGCCTTTTGCTCATTCGCAGCAGCAGAGTTCTTTCCTCCTTTGGCAACAATAGCATCCAACAGCCCTGCGACTTTCTGATAATCAGCCAAGAATTGGTCGCCATATTGATCTGGATTGCTTTTGTAGATATTATAGCTTACCTCTACTAATTTGCGTAATACAGTGATTTGTGCATTCTCGCCCATACCCTCTACTGATTGCTTCAAGCACTCATATGCTTTGAGACCCAATTCATCTTCTGGATAGTAGGTCAAATAGTCCAAGCCCTTCAATCCCAGTACATATGCATCTGGATACTTAGGGTCATCAAAGAAATTGATACGCTCATCGTGTAATTTCATAATCATCTCACGCCATTGGTTCTTCTCCTCTGGAGTTTGAGCGTTATTCCACTTGTATTCCAAAATCTTGTTGCCATCCGTAAAAATGGTTTTATTGAAGTCAGGACGGCTTTGATATAGCTTACTCCAGTTCTCGTAAGCATCATCATATTGCTCTGCCTTCACCGACTCGTGACTCAATGAAAGCAACATTAAGCACTCTTCATCATCAAGTGCCTCTACTACAGGTGCAACCACCTCTTCTACCTTTTTACCTTTTTTAGCTTTCTTTTGTGCAAAGCCTGCCATAGGAATCGCTATGCACAATGCGAATAATAATACTTTTTTCATGTTCTTTTTTATTATTGTTATATTGTTTATCACATTTTTTGTTCGTTAAAGTTTGCGCTTAAAGAACCAGTTTTCCGCAATCGCAGCATTCACCACTAATCGCAAAGAATTTTCACTAAGTTTATCGCCGCCGATTGCACCACGATGTACATATTCAAATGTAGTATTAATGATGGTACCTATAGTACGAAGTGGGAAACCCAACCCCGCAGAAACACCTATCTCTGGCATTTCTGTCATCATAGAATACGAAGTTGTGTAATTAGCTCCTACCCTCCAATATATACGATGCGCATAGTTTCTACTCGTTGGATCATGGCGATACTCTACTCCTGCTGCCCAACGCTGACGCATTTTCAAGACCTCTTGTTGGTCAAAATACTTTGCTGTTGTCCAATCTTGACACTGATAATCTACCGCCACCGTTAAACGATTGGCATAGGTATAACTCAAACCTGCGCCATACATCATTGGCATCTCAAAACAATCATTTAATTCTGCAACTGTATCATTAGTCCTTGTCTCCACCTGCGTATATTCACTTCTTGAAAAACGCTGCTTATTCTCAAAGATAGCACCTAATATGATTGTATGTTTACCAAAAGTGTGAAATACCTGCGCTCCATATCGGAAACGCAAACTATTGATAGATAAATAATCCGTTTGCGATGCTCCCCTCACATCTGCTTCTGTAAAACTCTGTGTTCGCGATTTAGTCAGGCTACCAAACATATAGTACATATTAGCACCTAACGCCACCCAATTACATATATTAAAACTCAAACCGCCATACACTTGCGTAAAACCACCCGCACCAGCATAAGTATGCGTATAGTGATAATCCGAATTGATTGAATCTGATAGCGAAAAGTTATAGCCCAATGCAGAATACGGCATAACACCTGCAGAAAAGGCAATATGCTGACGCCATATCGGCAACTGCAATGTCACATATTCCAAGTTTCCATTCAACCGATTGCGTGCGCCATTAATGTCACTATAATTGGTCCATAAAAACGAACCTGCCATATCAAACATAAATGTCATTGAATCACATGCTGTATAAGAGGCTGGCTGTGCGGGATTGATAGCTTTATTGGAGCGCATACCAACTCCCACTCCACCCATAGCTCTATATGCACCAGGCAGATTGTCGTTCAATTCTCCATAACCAAATCGTGATGATGGCGACGAGGTCGCATTCTGCGCCCACGCTCCTACAGCTATCATAACTACTACTATTACTATATATCTTTTAAAATTCATAATCCTTTTTATAATCCTTGCCTTTACACCCTACCCCCTCAACTCCAGCGAAGCGTCCTCTAAACTACTCAAAATACAATTCAGTCCTATCAACACCAAATGCGGTTCGCCCACTACATCTTTCTGCTTCATCGCATTTAATATATAAGGTGCATGTCCACCCGTCACATAGGTCTTAAATGCTATCTTCTGTTCTTTTAAGCTTCGCATATACCCTTTTACCTCAAACACCAATCCACGCACCACGCCAGCGACCATAGCCTCTTTGGTGTTCTTGCCAAACAATGGCGTTAAGGCATCAGGTTCCACCTCCACCTTCGGAAGTCGCTTGGTCATCTGATTAAGTGCCGTCAGTCGCATCTTGATACCTGGGGCAATATTGCCCCCCAAATACCCCTGCTCTGCCGACACGAAGTCGTAGGTCACAGCCGAACCTGCATCTATAATCAGCAGATTGGTATTCGGACATAGATGTGCTGCACCTACGGCTGCAGCTATACGGTCATGCCCCAAGGTCTCTGGAGTCTGATAGCAGTTCTTTATCGGTAATAGCGTCAAGTGGTCAAAGAGTACAAATCGTTTCGACAATCGGTTGAGTGCATTGATGACCGCAGGTTCCATATTTGCCACCGACGATACGATGCTATTCGTAATCGGGTACAACGAGAACAATCGTTCCACATCCGCACTCGTAAACGAGCGGTACAATAGGTTCTTCACAATAACGCCGTCCTTAAACAGCGCCACCTTCGTCCTCGAATTTCCCTGATCAACACACAAGTTCATGCCTCTAACCTCTCACCTTTAACCTTTCGCCTTATAGCCTGTCGATCTGCGAAGCTACGCCTCGTACAAGAAGCGCTTAATACTCTTCTTAGGTGTCTTCTCAAACTCGTGTGTATATATCCTCAACTCGTTAATCTGCTCATATGCTGCCAGTTCGGCATTCACCAACTTGCGATTCTCCTCCATCACTACCTCCAATTGTTCTTGGCTCAGTTTGTCGGCATCTACTGCCTCAAAGTCTGGGCAAACCAAAGCCACCAATCGAGTATCTTTCTGCAACACCAGCGACTCCAACACATACGGCATATTGTTAATCTTTGCTTCAATCTCTTCTGGGTAGATATTCTGTCCACTCGGACCAAGTAGCATCGTCTTACAACGACCTTTTATGTAGATAAATCCATCTTCGTCCATCATTCCCAAGTCGCCTGTACGCAACCAGCCATCCTCGGTGAAGGTATCTGCAGTAGCTTGCTCATTCTTGTAATATCCATACATCACATTCTCGCCACGCACCTGTATCTCACCCACGCCATCCACATCTGGATTAGCAATGCGCGCGTCCATAAAGCCCTGCAACACACGACCGCATGATTGTGGACGGAACTCTTGCCATGGCGCAAAACTGATAAGCGGAGCGGTCTCTGTCATACCATAACCTATCGTAATAGGGAACTTGATACGCATCAAGAACGCCTCTACCTCAGCGTTTAAAGGCGCACCACCAATGATGATTTGCGAGAACTCGCCACCAAAAGCGTTCATCAGCGTCTCGCGAATCTTATTCAGCACCAATTGGTCCAACAATGGCATCTTCAATACCCAGCTCACAGGTTTCTTCGATATTTGCGGCTGAATCATCTTCTTGTAAATTTTCTCCAATATCAATGGCACAGATAGGATTACAGTCGGTTTTACTTCCGCAAACGCCTTCATCAATATTTTTGGAGAAGGAGTACGACCAATCAAGTAGGTATGTCCACCCGCTGCTAAGCACGCCAAAAAATCGAACGCGCAACCATACGCATGTGCCAATGGCAAAAACGCCACATGACGGCAACCAGGATAAACCAATTTAGTGGTCAAACCGAAGACAATATTTCCTGCCAACGCGTTAGCAGGAGTCATTACTCCCTTACTAAATCCCGTTGTACCAGAGGTATAGTTAATAGAAGCCAACTCAGCATTGCTGCGCTCAATGTATTTCACATCATCTTTCGTGAAGCCGTCAGGATATTTCTCAGCAAATAGTTCTTCGATAGTCATCTTGTCCACAGCTTGGGTCTTAGGCAGACCAGCCGTAATTAAATCCATCGTATTCAGCGATATAACCGCTTGCAAGTCTGGCACTTGCTCAACATCAATATTTTCCCATATTTGGTCGGTAATAAACAGCAATTTACTCTCCGAATGGTTGATGATGTGGATAGCATCGTTGGCTTTGAAGTCTTGCAATATAGGCACAATCACAGCACCGTAGGTCACCGCAGCCAAGTAGGTAGTTACCCAATTGCTATTATTCTTACCCATTACGGCTATGCGATCGCCCATTTCTATCCCCACACGCTCAAAGAGCAAGTGCAAGTACGCAATACGCTCTGCCATCTGTCCATAGGTCAAAGTGACAGTTGTGCCAAAGTCGGTCACAGCCTCAAGATCCCAGTTCTTACGAAACGAGTTCTCGTATATCTTAATCAAGTTCTCTTCTGGTTTTGTTAACATATTGTTTTGTTTTTATTATTCATCCCTTGTGCGCCCAAGGAAGTTGATTTGGGCGCAAGTTGTCGGTATTATCGTCAAATAACATCAGTTCTCCACGGGCAATGGCATATCCAATAGACTATCCTCCACCTGTGGTGCTGCTTGTCTTACGGAGATAATCGAGTCCACCACAAATTGGCTCTTTCCACGCCATGGCAAAGTACCCAAGTAGCGTTTCCAGTGCAATTTGATTTGACGAGTCGAATTATTGTCTATTTGCTGAGCAACTCGCTCATCAACAACGGAAAACTTAAATTCATTCGATTGTATTGTCGAACTTGTATTGTGCGAGTTGTAGCCAGTCTGAATCATCTTTCCCTCATAAGTTTTAAAAAGAAATCCCTCGCGTTGCAAATAGTTAATATCTCCTTCATTTGTTCCTTCGCTATATACAAAAAAGAACTTAAAATATACAAAGATAACCAACGCGAGCAACAACACGCTCACAATACTACTAATTATTTTACCTCCTGTATTCATATGCTTTCCTTACGAACTTAAAAAATTATAAACTTTACACATTTATCCACAAAATGCGTGCAAAGGTACAAAAAAAAATCGGACTATGCAAATCATTATGCATTTTATCCGATTTTTTAATAAATATTTAATTTATTACAGTACTTTACTTCCCACCAACCTATCATACCTTGCGCCAAAAGGTCTATGGTACACCCAGATAGCGTATTCATTCTCCGTCTGCCAATGCGAACCCTCCAGCGGCAATGCTGTAGCGCCATTCGCAGGGGTTGACACATAGTACATATAGTCATATCCGCCCTGCTTGAGATACGCATATAGATAGTAGCATTTCTGCTCCGCATTATACTCCATCCTATTCTCTGCTTTATACTGATTACCAAACAGATCACCTCCGACAAACACATGCCCGTCCATCACATATTGCTCCACAGGCAGTACAAAATGCACCCACATATATTCCGCCTCAGTATCCACATAATCCGTCTTCTCGCAATTGACCATCCATTGCCCATTCGCATCCCTTTCGGTTAGGTATGGAAGCCCCTCACGACCTGCATTCTTATTCTTCGTGCCACGCACCTCATCTATATCCAAGAGCGCATGGTATTCTCCTTGCGCATACTGCACCCTATCCACATGATAACCTGCATAATAAGCCGAATAAATATCAAAGTGTCGATACTCATTTCCACCCTCAAAGATCAGTGTTTTCTGGTTCACATAGCGCAGTCGATTGGGCTCTACAAAAGTAGGTTTCTCCAGCACCACATGATTGTCCTGCCTGCCGTTCTGCTCTACTACCACTCTCATCTCTCCCACATCGCGCAAGTTCAGCGCTTTGGTCATCACATCGATGTCCAACTGCTGATACCTACCATTGAGTTCAATGTCCGTATTTGCTCGCACATTCACATCGATGCCCACCAACGGCTCTACCACGCGAAAGCACACTTCTGCCACCATCTGCCCTTGGTCGCCATCCTCATAAATCTGCAACGCATAATTGCCGCTCGCTTTCAGCTGCATATCCTCGTTCGGAAAAGTGAATGTATAGTGGGTGTATGCCTGCTGGGTATTCATTGAGTGCTCGTAATCCACGATGTCGGCGGTCGTGAAACCGTCCACATATTCGTAGCTACTGATGTCGCTTTCGGTCCAATCTCTATTGCAATGTATCACGCGATAGCTGTATTGATGTACATCGTGGCTCATCTCATCGAACGATATTTCGAGAGTGTTTTCGTCTTCGCTACCGTCTATCATACCGTTCTCTGGCAGCACCAAATAAGGTCGCTCAACCATGCCTTTTGGTTCTAAGGCCTCACTCAAATATCGCACGCGCAATGTGCGTACATTTGTGTATAGTACTTGCGTGCGGTGTTGTGCGCAAACTACTAATGCATGCAGTAACACAATACATATGTATAATATTTTTTTCATTTCGACTGCAAAATTACAAAAAAATACCCAAATACACAAAAATATTTGTATATTTCAAAAAAAAGCAGTACTTTTGCACCCGATTTCAGCATTGTCTGCTGACGCGTTGCCACTATGGCTCAGTTGGTAGAGCAACGCATTCGTAATGCGTGGGTCGCCGGTTCGAGTCCGGCTAGTGGCTCAAAAAAGAAGAGGAAATTTCCTCTTCTTTTTTCATTACCTCTCGTATATACACACCTTTTTCTATCACTAATAGTAGCGCAATGTCCACTAAACTACAAACACTCAATCCCCCCTTCAATACCTATTTACATGTAATCGTGTGATATGCTGGTACAAAGGAGGGGGTGTGTCAATAACTATAGCCCTCATAAACTCGAATCACATCATAGTTCGAATCCCCATCCTCAGTGGTCGAATCCGCATAATCATCGCCATAATACCCGCCATAATAATCATCGGGGGCACATGCACAAATCATGAAGGGCAGAAGCAGTTGGAAGTAAAATGTCCCATACACCCCCTCTTTTTTTGTAGGAAAGTACGAAGAAAAGCAGCCTATTATTGTTTAATTGAAAAAAAAGCAGTACCTTTGCGGACGGAAACAAATTCTGTTGATTTTATACTAACATTTAACATATAAGATATGCAAAGAACGATTCTTCTTTTTGTTTTAATTTTTGGTATGAGTTGCCATGCATTGGCACTTGACAAACAAGCCCTAACCGACACCTTGAATGCCCTTGTGCGGCAACATGCCTATACCGAATCTGTAAAGATACATAGCGTTCGTGTGAAGAATAAATATGTGACTATTCGTACTAATCGAGCCCTCAGTACTATCAGTATGTCTGCCGATGAAGTTCGCGATTTGCGTTTATTGATAAGCCAAATAGTATTAGGTAACAATCAAGGCAAAGTAACCATCTACACGGATGACTATGAGATTGGCGAATTAGTGACCAGCGTCCATCAGTCGCGCAGTAAAGCTAACCGTTATACCCTACCAGCGACCACCCAATGGGTAACCAACACCTCACGCCCTTATTCCGCAAAACATGGATTAGATGGCAAGCATATAGCCCTCTGGGGTAGCCATGGACAGTATTTCCACCAACCGACCGAATCGTGGCGCTGGCAAAGGGCGAAGGTATGGAGTACTGTAGAGGACTTATACACAACCAGTTATACCATGCCATTCCTCGTGCCTATGCTGGAGAACGCAGGTGCCGTAGTGGTACAACCACGCGAGCGCGATACGCAAACATATGAGCAAGTAGTGGACGACAGCCAAGCCACTCTCAAAGGTCAATGGGCCATTGGCGAGGGCGCTGGTTGGGCTAATCCGACTACGCATCTGCTCGAAGGTGACAATCCGTTCACCAAGGGGCGTTATATCGTAGAAGTGAAATGCGATGAGAAGAACAAAGGCGAGGTCATCTATACCCCTACGCTACCTGCTGGCGAATACGCTGTCTATGTCAGCTATAATACCCAACCCAATAGTAGCAGCAAGGCGCAATATACCGTCATGCACAAAGGTCAAAAGACCACTTTCTCTGTCAATCAAAAGATGGGTGGTGGCACATGGGTATATCTTGGTACCTTTGCCTTCGATAGCGACAAGACCAATAACTATGTCAGTGTAACCGCCGCAGCTAACGGCAAGGAGATTGTTACCACCGATGCAGTAAAGTTTGGTGGTGGTATGGGTAGCGTAGCACGCTACAAACAGCCCGATAGCTTTGAGAATATACCATCGTCAAAGGATTTGCCAGAGAGCGATGTAGCAATAATCGATAGCGCAGAATTACTTGCTAACCAAGCCAATGCAATCACAAGTGGCTTGCCAAGATACATTGAAGCTGCACGCTATTGGATGCAATACGCTGGTATCCCTGATAGTATTTACAACTATACAGATAGCAAAAATGACTACATAGATGACTATGCATCACGCGGTATTTGGGTGAACTACCTCGCTGGTGGTAGTGCTGCCAATCCCACCGAAGCAGGATTAGGCATTCCACTGCACGCTTGTTTGGCATTCCACACCGATGCTGGCGTTCGCGAAGATATAGTCGGTACGCTCCTTATCTACAAGAATCACGATAATGATAAGAATAAGAACTATCCTACAGGCAAAAGCCGCATACTCAATCGCGACCTCGCCGATTACATGCAAACACAGATTGTGGAGGACATGCGCGCACTCTATGCACCCGAATGGACACGCCGCCAATTAGACAACTCCTCTTATGCGGAAGCACGCCACCCTAAAGTGCCAGCTGTATTATTGGAACTACTTTCTCATCAGAACATGACCGATATGAAATATGGTTTGGATCCTCGTGTTCGTTTCACAATATCGCGTGCAATCTACAAATCGTTCTTACGCTTCATTCACGAGCAATATGGTACCGAGTATATCGTACAGCCGTTGCCCGTAAGAAGTATGGCGATGACCATGGAAGAGGGAAGCCATACACTGGGAGCCCAATCCGTTAAAATCACATGGCAAGCTACAGAGGATGCGCTCGAACCAACTGCCACTCCTACTTATTATATTGTATATACCCGCCAAAACGATGGCGATTGGGATAATGGTGTACGCGTGAGTACGCCACACTACACCTTCTCTGCGAAAAAAGGCACACGCTATGATATTCGCGTGGCAGCAGGCAACGCAGGTGGTATCAGTTTCAAGAGCGAAGTGCTGTCGGCATACATTGCTCCCGAAGAGAAAGGCAAAGTGTTGATTGTAAACGGATTCACCCGCATAAGCGGTCCCGAATGGTGGAGCGATAGTATCTATGGCGGTATCCGTCCGATGAGCCACGCCGTACCTTATGGCAAAGGTGTGAACTATATCGGCGAAGTGTATGACTTCGACAGCCGCAACGAGTGGAAGACCGACGACAACTGCGGTTGGGGTATGTGCTATAGCGACCACATGAATCACCCTACAGTAGGCAACACCTTCGATTATCCTGCTATGCACGGTAAAGTGTTGGCTGAGATGGGCTATTCCTATGTCAGCACCAGTGTAGCGGCATTGGATAGCATTGCAGGCTATGATGCTGTGGATGTCATATTGGGCAAGCAAAAGACCATCGTAATGGGTAGCGACACTTCGTTCCATTGTATGCCCGCCCACTTGCAACACGCACTCACGCACTATCTGCAACACGGCGGTCGCCTCTTGCTCTCGGGTGCACATATCGCCAGCGATATGCAAAGCAAGGAAGACGCTGCCTTCACGAAGAACCAATTGCACTACGAGTTCCGTTGCACCCACGCTTCGCGCACGGGCAAGGTTCGCATTGAGCGCGAACTCACCAAAGGTAACTACACTTTCCGCACAGAACCAAACGAGACCATGCTTCATACCGAGAACGCAGACGGTATCTTCCCTGCCAATAGTGGTGTAGTGGTAGCCCGTTTCCCAGAGGCAAATGTAGCAGCGGCTATTGGTCACGATGCTACAGCCGAGGGCGGAAGCAAGACACTCTGCTGGAGTTTCATGCTCGAAAGCGCACATGATTTCCCTGTGCTATACAAAGAAAGTATCAACTGGTTAATGAAATAAACATTGTAACGACCTTAATGTCCTTTAGGATCTAAAGTCCTTAATCAAAATAGCATATGAAAAAGAAAAAATTACCTTTATTAGAGAATATTGAGATTACAGGCATTGCGGCAGAAGGCAAAGCCCTCACCCGCGTGGACGATATGGTGCTGTTTGTGCCATACTGCGTGCCTGGCGATATTGTTGATATACAAGTGACACGCAAGAAACACTCCTTCATGGAAGGGCGTGTGGAGCGCATCGTGAAGCCATCTCCTGTGCGTTGCGAACCTCGCTGCAAACACTACGGCGAGTGCGGCGGCTGCAAGTGGCAAATCCTCCCATACGAGGAGCAACTCCGCCACAAGCAACAGCAGATTATCGACAACCTCACCCGTATTGGTAAGGTCGAACTGCCCGAGATTTCCCCTATCCTTGGTAGCAAGGAGATATATGAGTACCGCAACAAACTGGAGTTCACTTTCTCCGACCGCAAATGGCTGAGTTGGGACACCATCCGCGCCGCAGGCGGACTGGAGAATGTGGACAATACCCATGGACTGGGTTTCCATATCCCTAACTGCTTCGACAAGGTGCTCGACATCACCGAGTGCCACCTCATGCCTGACATCAACAACCGCATACGCAACGGCATTCGTGACTTTGCACGCCAGTTGGGTATCACCTTTTATAATGAACACGCGCACGAGGGACAACTGCGCACGCTTATCCTGCGCAGCAACCACAAGGGCGAGATTATGCTCATCGTGGTTTGGGCTGACGAACCCGATATGCGCGTGATGGAGTATATCCGCGACAGCTTCCCCGAGATTATCAGCTTGCTGTATGTAGTGAATCGCAAGTTCAACGACACCATTGGCGACCAAGAGGTGCATGTTTTCCATGGTCAAGACCATATCATGGAGCAGATGGAAAACTTGCAGTTCAAGGTAGGACCTAAGTCCTTCTACCAAACCAACACCTTGCAGGCATATGAGCTCTACAAAGTGGCGCGCGAGTTTGCAGGTCTGACGGGCAACGAACTCGTCTTCGACCTCTATACAGGTACGGGTACAATTGCTAATTTCGTGGCACACCAAGCGCGTCAGGTGATTGGTATTGAGTATGTGCCAGAGGCTATTGAAGATGCTAAAGTTAATGCGAATATCAACAAGTTAGATAATACTCTGTTCTTCGCGGGCGACATGAAGGACATTTTGAACGAAGACTTCATCGCGCAGTATGGTCGTCCTGATGTGATTATCACCGACCCTCCACGCGCAGGTATGCACGAAGATGTGATTAATACGATTCTTTTCGCCGAGCCTCAGCGCATCGTGTATGTAAGTTGCAACCCTGCTACGCAGGCACGCGACTTGAATATGCTGGACAGCAAATACCGCGTGGTGAAGGTTCAACCTGTGGACATGTTCCCCCACACCCACCATGTGGAGAATGTCGTCCTGCTGGAAAAGCGATAAGAAAAGAGGTAGTTCACCATCTCTACTACGAGATTAATACACGATTTGGTTAGCGGTATCTTCGCTTACCACTTCGTTACCACTCTGATGTTCACGGGTGGCGGTGGGGTGAAAGTTTAGTTGTCCGTTTTCAGCTTTCAGTTGTCAACTTTCAGTTTTCACTTTTCACATTATTGCTTCACCTGCTCCTCTACGGCTTGGCAGATTTTGGGCGTGAGATAGCGATATGCCTCGCGGGCTGCTTGGTGGTAGTTGTGGGTATGTCCACCTTTCTCGGTAAGCATATCTTCATACACCAATTGGTTGATGACTGCTTTTCGGACAGATACGGTGGCATCTACATATACGAAATAGGTGGCGATATTCCCCGTGAGTACGGTGCTATACTCCCTGGCAGATGCCTGAATCACGACTACCCAATCTGCCACACTGGGGTCGCTGACGAAATTACAACCCAACTTGCTCAGATGCCCTTGCAGGGTGGATGACAGCGTAGGGTAATTGGTGCCAAAAATGCTGGCATCGCACTGAATACAGATGGTGAGGGCATTCTTCAGGTGTGCCACCATAGCCATAAGGCGCTGCTGCAATTGGCGCGTTTCGTTGAGCATGAGTGTCTCTTCGGTAGCATCAGCATCTACTGCCACTAATAATTTCTGCGCCTCATCCACTTCGGCGAACAGAGGCAATGCTTTCTCGGCTGCGCTGCGCGCTTGCAGTTTCTGCCCTGTGGCGATGAGTTGGTCCACTTGGTCGAGCGACATCTCCACTTTGGTGAGTGCCACGGTGATTTGCTTCTCTAATTGGCGGATAAGGGTGCTTTTCTTGACATAGGCAAAGGTGTATATAGTGCCTGTTTGTGGGTTGCGCCATGCGTCTATCTGCAAACCAGGAATTTTCATATCCACGGAGGTGGTAGTAGAGGAAGCAAAAGTATTCATCACATTCCAGAACTCCCCTTCCATATTGCTCAGTTGTTGGCTAATGAGATCGTTGGTCGATTGGTTGGTGATGTGTACGCGAATGGTAGAAACGGCTTCTACGCGCGCTGCATCTTTGAGGCGTTGGGTAGCCACCTCTTGGCGTTCGCCAGTCATGGGAGCACCTTCGGCGTAGCCCATAAAATACTCTCTGTCGGGGTACTCCAACTGCCGCATGTCGTAGTCACTCCATGTAGGCGGCATTTGGGCAAAAGCACTAACGGCAGTCATTGCCCAACAGACCAAGGTTGTCAAAATGATTTTCTTCATAGGTTTGATGTTTTTGTTATTCGTTTTGGGTTCTTGGGTATTGAATATTTCATTATATCTGTCATTTTGACCATAAATTTTGCGATTAGTGCAGTTTTAGTGTAAAAAGATTTTGCGGTATCAAAAAAAAGCAGTATCTTTGCAGCGTATTTTGATTGAAAATCGGAAGTACAACTCCATATTTTGATTGAAAATCGGAAGTACAACTATGTATTTTATATGATTTAATAGAGATATTCACACATACACAAAGACAATATGTACACTCGTTATCAATTACTTACAGACAGCCAAACAGATAGTGTATTTCTGTTCGGAGCTCGTCAAACAGGAAAATCAATCTTGTTACATTCACTTTTTCCAGAAGCAATCTATATTGATTTGCTTGAAACGGACACGCAGCATCGTTTTCGCATGCAACCAAGTCTGTTGCGAGATGTACTGAATGATTATCCAAATAATTCATTGGTTATTATAGATGAAATACAACAAGTGCCAGAATTGTTGAATGAGGTGCATTTATTGATAAGTCGCAAACAGATGCGATTTGTGTTGTGCGGTTCGAGTGCACGCAAACTCAAACGACAAGGTGTCAATACTTTGGGGGGACGCGCATTGCCCGAACAATTATATCCATTGGTAAGTAATGAGATTCCAGATTTTGATTTGCAGCGCGCGCTGACACATGGTCTTTTGCCTAAGATATACTTATCTGCACGTCCGTCGCGCTTGTTGCAAGCATATGTAGATATCTATCTTAAAGAGGAGATTCAGGCAGAGGCATTGGTAAGAAACCTAAAATCATTTACTCGCTTTTTAGAAGTTGCAGCGCTAACCAATGGCGAGATAGTCAATTACAATAACATCGCGACTGATTGTGGTATTAGTGCCAAAACAGTGGCAGAGTATTTCACGATATTACAAGACACTTTAATTGGATATCTTATTCCTGCTTTTTCAGATAAACAAAAACGCCGATTAGTACAAGCACCTAAGTTCTGGTTATTTGATGTTGGAGTAGCCAATCATCTATTACATCGCAAGGAGTTAGTGCAAGGGACGATAGAATATGGTCATGCTTTTGAGCATTTTGTTGTGCAAGAACTGATTGCCTATTTAGGCTATCATCACAACGAACATCGTCTCACTTATTGGCGTACCTACACAGGCTCCGAGGTGGACGCTGTGATTACTAATCACGCAGGTGACCCCATATTAGCGATAGAAATCAAGTCAGCACAAGAAATCATGCATAAGCATTTGAAGGGATTGCATGCTTTCCATGAAGAGTATTCTGACTGTCCTTTGCTGTGCGTCAGTCTGGATAAGTTGAATCGTGTCAGTGAAGGTGTACGACTTATGCACATCAACGATTTCTTAAAACAGTTATGGGCAGACCAACTCTTCTAACGGCAAGTGTTATTTATCACAAATTTCGTACCGCAATAAATAGAAATATTCAATATGTCAAAGAACGATTATTTATATTATTACTCCGTTGAGTAAAGTTATATAAAGATTGAGTCTTCGAATCAATATCCCTTGACCTACCAACACGCTCTTTAGGCGGTATAATACCGTTCGTTTTATCTAACAATATCATTTTATCTAACATGTTAGATAGGTGAGAAAATCTGTTTATTGCAGACATCCATCTTCGCCATAAGCTTTGGGAGAAGAACGACACGGAATCCGAGGTTGTTGTTGCGATTGCCATGAGAGTTGTTGTTACGGTTGGCAACGCGACAGTTGGAAGCACTGTTGTTCCAGCTACCGCCCCGATTCACGCGGTTGGACCCCGACGATTTTCCACCTTTTCAAGTATCACATTTCTATATTGCTTAGTGTAAGCATATCGTACAAAAGCAAGCAGTGGCAATACATGTGCCTGCACCATTTCCTCGCTCCAACGACCTTTATCCCACATCTTTACCACATGACCATATTTCTTCTCAAAACGCTTGCGACTACGCTGGGTTAAACCAATGTAATTCGTTTTCAACCGATAGCCCAAAAATGCAATAGGTATGCTTGTTGGTTGCATTATAGGCGATTTCATCCGCAAATGTAAACATTCTGAAGCATAATGAATCACAGCATTTACTTGCTCTTGCAAGCGTTTCCTATCATCCCCAAACAGCAGAATATCGTCCATATAGCGGATATATATTGGTACAGCCAACACCTCTTTCGCATAATGATCAAGCCCCGACAAATAATAATTGGCAAAATACTGACTCGTTAAATTACCAATCGGCAACCCTCTACCCTCTTCCACGGAATATGAATCAATGATTCTTCCCAATAGTTGCAACAAACATTTATCCTTAAATAGTCGTTTCAACAACTGCTTGAGCACAGCGTGGTTGATAGTATCAAAGTATTTTCTAACATCTAATTTTGCCACAAACATATGCCGTGCCGTGGCTAAATGTGCCAACTCCAATGCTTTATATACGCCCTTGTTTTCTCTATTGGCATAAGTAGTAGCAATAAAATGCTTATCAAAATAAGGAGCGCATACATTCATTATTGCATGGTGTAGTACTCTTTCATTAAAATGAGCAGCACATACCACACGCTCTTTGGGGTCAAATATCTTAAACAAGTGATATTCTCCCACCTGCACTTCACCACTCAATACATTTTCATGCAACAACTTCAGGTTTTGCTGCAAATTATTACGATATTCTATAACCTCCCTTTTTCCGCGTTTTCCTTTCTGCGCTTTGTAAAAAGCAAGGCGCAGATTATCCATATCCGCAATTCGCTCTATTAAAAAGCCAACGCGCTTCATTCCTCTGCTAATCCCATTTGCAAACGATATTGGTCACATAGCACCTGCCCATACTTCTCTGCTTTCTTCTGCCCTATTCCTTGTATAGATTGCAAATGAGCAACATCTATATTTTCTAATTTTGCTATTTCTGCCAACTCACTATCTGTAAATACTGCATATGCAGGAACTGCTTCATTTTCTGCAATTTGCTTACGGATTGTGCGCAAAGTAGAAAATACAGCAAATGTGGCTACATCCAATACTTCTTTGTAATCAATCTTATTTTGGCGTTGCGCATTTTGAGCCATAGTAGATTGCTTAGACAATTGCAAGTAGGTAATACAGAACGACCAATACGCATTTTCGCCCAACGAAACAAACTGCTTGTCAATGGTCAGCACTTTTTGCGCACGCAAAAAGCCATTCATCTCATTCAGTTCGGTTTCGTTGTCAAATAGTGGAATGGTAAATAATTTCACTTGCATATTTTTTCATTTTTTATCAAAGCAATACTTTCTCGGCGTTGTTTGGGCTTCGTCCCTTGCCCACTCCGCCTCGTTGTATTGCTTTGATTAGCTTATGGCAAAAATGGACAGCAATAAACTATGGGAGAAGAACGACACGGAACCCGAGGTAGATGTCGCGATAGCCAAGAGAGCTGTAGCTACGGAAGGCAACGCGACAGTCGGAAGCACAGCTGTCCCAGCCACCGCCCCGATTCACGCGGTAGGACCCCGACGATGGACCTACAGGATTGTTGGTATCGTAGCTTACATACGAACTGGCATACCAGTCTTTGCACCACTCCCATACATTACCCGACATATCGTAAATACCCAACGCATTCGCACGCTTCGAGCCCACGATATGGGTACTGCTACCACTATTGTCGGTGTACCACGCTACAGCATCAATCATATTGCTGCCTGCGTACTTAGCACCTTCATTCTTATTGCCTCCACGAGCCGCATATTCCCATTGTGCCTCGGTTGGCAGGGTATAGGTGCGCCCTGTCTTGTTACTTAACAAACGACAAAACTCCATTGCCTCATCCCAACTCACATAATACATTGGGTAGTCTGGACCAACACCATAGGTACTACTTGCATCTGCTTTGGATTTTTGTTGGTAGATGCTTGTACCTACCACTTTTTCCCATTGCGATTGGGTAACTTCTAACATACCGATATAGAAGCCATCCACGGTTACGCGACGGACATTTTGTTCATCGGAACCACAATTTCCTTGCTCGGAAGTGCAGCCCATGAGGAAATCGCCGCCTTCTACCCAAATCATCTTCATATTGATGCCCCAAGCCGTTTCGGTAAAGTCCTGATTAGCAGCAGGAACGGGTTGCGAAGCATAGCCCGTTTGGGAATCAGTGGTAGTGGTGGTACGGGTTGGCATTTTGCCACCTACCAATGTTTGGGAGCAACGGATACATGCCTCTGCCATTTTCGTGGGGTCTTTGGGAGCCACAGCAGGAGGGGTACTACTCATCACACCTCCTGTTTCTACATCCAAGATCTTGGCAGCGATGATAATGTTTTGGTCATCGTAGAGGGCTGCTTCCGCAATCAGCACATACGCTGCACCTGTCATCTCGCCCAAACGCTTGATTTGTTCATCATTCACCATACCTGTGCGTTGGAAGTTCTGCTCGCCAGTAATGGCAGCCATATCCACACGGTCATAGCCCTCGTAGCCCGCATTGCTGGAGATAGCATAGGTTAAACTACTTCGTACTTGCAGCAATACACCATATGGCACATTGCCCATTTTGTCAACCGTTTCAAGGATGGCTACTTTCTTAACATCTGTTTGCGCAAAAACTATCAGCGAAAGGGCTGAAAGTAAAAGGATTAAAAGTTTTCTCATATGTTAGTTTTGTTATAAATTGGGGCTACCGATGGGGTAATCAGCCCCATCGGTGCAAAAGAGAAAAGAGGATATTAGTTGATTGGGAAGTGCTTCTCAAACTCCTCGCTGAACTCATCAAGAGTAAGTTCTAATTTGGTAGCCTGATCCTTTTGAATAGCGTCATACAAAGGTTTCACGATAGTCTCCATATCCAGTTCCACAACCATATAGTGTTTGTAGATTTTCTTACCACTCTTCATGAATGTGGTAGTCTTACGGCATACAATACGGAAACCTGTTGTTTGATCGACAATAGTTTTTACCTTATCATTGAATAATACTTGAACATCCATATCATCTGCACCGCTCAAAGCAGCCGTATTGTTAGTAGCCACCGCTTGCACTGTCGTTTGTACTTGAGAAGCAAACTCTTGTACCGCCAATGTGCGCGCTTGCGACATAGCTACTTGTTGGATAGGTGACTCTGCTACACCGCGTCCACGAATCAGATCTTTGGTGCTATAATACTCCTCGCATGGTTCTGAAACTTCTACCTCTTGCGCTGCTTGTGCTTCGGCACGGGCTTTGGCACGGGCTGCTGCCTCGGCGGCTTTTTCTTCTTCTACGCGCTTGGCATTAGCAATACTATCCATACGGATTTGATGACGGAGGGCTGCTTCTTCAGCATCAAACTGCTGCTGTTGCTCCCATTTGGCTTTCTCTGCTGCTTTTCTCTCTTTGCGCGTTTGCGCAGTTGCAGGAACGGCTACAATAGCCATAGCCATAAGGGCTAATACGATTGTCTTTTTCATTGTTTTGTTGTTTTAATTGTTTAACATATATGTTATTCTCATGCATGAGATTTCTCAACCAATTAGACACAACAAAAAAGCGCGGAACTTGCCTTTTGCCAGTTCCACACTTTGAGGCTGTCGCATTGCCTAATCTCATAGAACCGACAACGCGAAGCCCACGCCGAATATAAAATACTCTCGTGCTATATAGTTAAGGTACGCGTGCGCGTATGCGCATATACGCAAAAGGCGTACCAAATAGGCACAAGAGGGACATTTCATATCCCGTAGGGCATCTATCGTTGCTAAGTCCTGATGAGATTTTGAAAGTTGCGACATTTCAAAGTGTCAGAACAGAGCGCAATAAACGCCTTTTTAATATGTCTGCAAAACCCTCCGTTGATGCGCAGACATCCCTTCGTTGGGTTTCGCGCTGCAAAGGTACTACAAAATTTGCGGATTTGCAAATTTTTAGTGGAAAAAGTTTTAGGAGTTTTAAAAGTTTTAAGGATAATAGGGTGGTTTTATTTAAAGGACGGCACTATGCACCTGCTGTTTAGTGAAAAGCGTAAGGTGTAAAGTGGAGAGTGTAAAGGCGGGAATATTAACAAAACGCACTTTTTGGTCACAGGGAGTTGAGTCGGAGTTCTTTCGGTCGTCTTTCGGAGTTCTCTCGGTAAAATCAGGTAAGGTATAAGAGAGGGGAAAGAGAGCAAAATCTTAACATTTGCTACAAATTACCCCAAGAAGCAGGCCAAGGATTATGCTCAATACCCGCCATCTCTTGCATCTGCTTATGAGCCACTTCACGCAAATGCTCCACCTCCGTCTTACGAGGTTGGGTGGTATCAGGATAAATCGGCTCGCCTATCGTAACCGTCAGCAATGGCAAACTCTTTGGACCAAACAAACGGAAGATACCCTTTCGCTCACGGAAAGTAATCACACATGGCAACAATGGTTTATCATATTTATAACTCATTGTAAAGGCCCCCTTCTGAAATGGACGCAACGGTTTATACATATCCCATCGGCATGCCTCTGGAAAAATATGAAACCACCAACCACGGCGATTGAACTCATCAAATGCCTCATTGAATTTCTTCATTGCACTCATTCCTGCCCCCGGCTCAGGTATAGGAATACCACCAGCAAGCGACATAAAGAATCCATCTTTGGTTCGGAAATTAGGCGCAAACATAGGTATTCGTGTCGTATGTACACCATTCACCGCAATCAACACGCACGGACAATCCAAACGATAGACATGATTGGCAATAGTAATCGCACCGTTCTTTAGCCTTTTTTTGTGCTTCTTCAACACTTCACGACCACGAATACGCAGTCCCATCTGTATGCGCAACTTCAAACGAAGCAATACATGAACGACCAAATAATATCCCCACAAGAGATTCAGTTTATGCCCCAACCGATCATTAATATAAGGATACTTATCATCAATCGCAAGTTCCTTTATATACTTAGGAAATAATGTACGCGCGAAAGGATTATCTGTGGGATAATCCATCGCTGGCTGAGGTATATACTCGCCCTCACAGACTTTCAGTTGCTGATATTGTGGATTCATCACTTGTGTTTGTTTCGGCGTTCTACTTTACGAACTGTATGTTTCTGTTCTAAATTATCAATAGCCTTTTCCACTGCCTCTTTCGCATCCATTGCTAACTGTTTGAACTTAGCATGGCGTTTCTCATCTTGCAACAACAGATTCACCTTAAACTGTCCATCGCGTCCTGTACCATCGGCAATAGAGGCTTGTTTGAACTCGTCGAAAGCATTGCGACGAAGACGATGAGTAATAGGCTGTTTCAGACGCAAACTATCGCGCTTAGACTCATACTCAATGTTCATCTTCTTCAACTCCTCATCCACAACAGCAGCAAAGCGTTCGGCATCTGCCTGAGAAGTGGTCTGATCCGCAAACTCGAAATAGAAATGGTATGTACTACGCTCTACATCGGCAAAAGCAATAGAGAACTTAGTAGGCATATTCAATGATTGTTCCGCATTTTGAACCGAAGTCATAAACTGATTTTCTTGCAGTTTCTCGCCCGTAATACTCACTATTCCATTTACCTTTTGTACCATATGGATAGTTGGCGTACTTAAATATTTCGGTCCAACTTCCACCAAATCGCTAACATCATAGCGATACAGACCTGCATAGGTTGTCACAATTGGCGAGTAGCGTTTGCCCTCTTCCAACTCGTATAGTTGCCAATAGCGAGGGTTTGGATTATCCAAATCTTCTTCTGCTATAAACTCATAATAGTGGAAATGTGGGAATAACACCGTATCCACAGAATAATCATCCATCACAAAACCAAAACGACACTCTGATGAGAAATAACCAATTTCCATATGACAAATATCATCTGCAAAAGATCCTTTGAATTTGTCCAAATACACCTTCGTATTTCCGCACTTCCAAGTAGAAAGCATTTGCAGATTAGGCCAATAGTGGCGTGGCAGTGGTGTATAATACTCTTCCTTCAATTTGCGCAACTCAGCTGCACGTTTCGGGTTGGGCTTCAGAAAGGCCTCCAACTCCTCACGGATATAATCTGGGATATTCAAATCCTTGTTGAGTGTACCATTCTCAATATCCTCCACATACTTGTCATAATACTCTATCGCATTGTGCTGCATTTCCACAATAGTAGAAGGATTTGCAGTAACCAACATCGTTACATCCTGCTCTATACTCAAACGCATAATGGCATAATAACGAGCATTATAGTCAGGTATATCATATACAGAAGAAGGGAAAGCATAGTGCTTTTTGATAAATTTAGGCACATCTTTACGTGTCAGACCAGATACCGACCCAAAGACCGTACCGTCCAAAGCACGCCCCTCTACCGCCTTACCTACAATAATCACCACACTACCAGAGAATGTCATTTTGCGATGACGAATAAAATTGTATATCCACAGGCGTGTCATCTTGCCATAAATACGCTTCAAATAATGACGCGTAATAGGTATCCATTTAGGCTCTGCTGTGGTACCACTGGTGGTAGCATACATCACTGGACGACCAGGAAAAAGTATGTCTTGCGCACCTTCCTTTGCTCGATTGACATAAGGACGGAGTTTCTCATAATCTTGTTTGTGCACATATTGTTGATAGCGAGCATAAAGCTCAGTATCTGTTTTGCAATCCAAAATCTCGGCAAAATGGTGCTCGCGTCCATAAACCGTATCTTTGGACAATTCGAGCATTGTGCGTAATGTTTTCTCTTGAGATTTGCGGGGATCTTTGGAAGCCGCATTCAATTTATGCAACTCTATCTTCCCTACAATTCCCATCACAGCATTAATCAAAAAAGGATATTTCAGCATAATTATACCATTTTTTATTATTTTAGGCTGCAAAATTAAGAATTTTATTTGGAATATGCAAATAAAAATGCTTTGAAATAAAAAAAAACTGCCTAATTCATTATTAGACAGTTTTCTTTTTACTGCTTTTCGCACGCCTTGTCTTCATGCTTCTCTTGAAAAATCTTCTCTTCACCTTTCTTTGTATAAAACTTGGTTTCGAGCATTCCAATTCCTTGATTTTCAATCACACGCACACCATATTTAATTGCCCACTTCTTTTTTAGACTGAATAATCCCTTCGTTACATAGGCATATAAATAAGGATGTAAATGTAATCGCAATCCTCTACCATATTGTGCCACCATTGCTTCTATGCATTCCACCACTTGGTCCGTAAAGAACAATGAACTTTGTACTTTACCCTTTCCCATACAAGTAGGGCATGTCTCCATCACATTCATCTCCACCGCAGGGCGCACACGCTGGCGAGTGATTTGCATTAGTCCAAACTTGCTGAGTGGTAGCACATTATGTTTGGCTCTATCGTGACTCATCAGCTCTTGCATATGTTCATACAAAGTCTGCTGATTCGCCTTATCATCCATATCAATGAAATCAACAACAATGATTCCACCAATATCTCTTAATCGGAGTTGGTGCACAATCTCATCTGCAGCAAGCATATTAAAATGAAAGGCATTTTGCTCCTGATCGGCATAAAGCTTCTTACTTCCGCTATTCACATCAATCGAGAACAGTGCTTCGGTGCGATCCATAATCAGATAGCCACCTTTTTTGAATCCAACAGTACGCCCTAATCCCGTCTTCATTTGGCGTGTGATATCAAACTTATCAAAGATTGGCTGTTCACCTGTATAAAGTTTGACCACTTTGGAAGACTCTGGGGCAATCAAATCCAAATACTGCTTGATTTCTTCATAAACACCCTTATCATTCACATGAATATTCTCAAAATCAGGCGAGAATATATCGCGAATAATCCCAATCGTTCTTCCTAATTCTTGGCTAATCAAACTAACAGGCTCTTTCTGCTGCAAAGTACGCACACAATCGTCCCATCGTTTGACCAACACACGCAACTCGTTGTCTAATTCCGCAACACGCTTATCTTCTGCCACGGTACGAACGATAACTCCGAAACCATGCGGCTTGATGGATTGTACCAATTGTTTTAATCGTCCTCTCTCCGAATTACGACTAATCTTATTGCTTACCATTACCTTTTCAATGAAAGGAATAAGCACAAAATTTCGCCCTGTAATGGAGATTTCAGCTGTCAGTCGCGGTCCTTTGGAATTAATAGGTTCCTTAGTCACCTGCACCAACAATGTATCGCCAACTTTCAGATAGTCTGCAATTTGTCCTTCTTTGGTACAATCGGGTTGGTGTTCAATCTTGTGAATCTCAGGAATACGACGACGGTCAGAAACCAACTTAGTGATGTACTTCTGTGTCGTAAGAAACCCCGATCCTAAATCAAGGTAGTGCAGAAAAGCTTCTTTCTCATGACCTACATCCACAAAAACGGCATTCAACGCAGGCATCACTTTCTTTACTCGACCATAATAGATATTTCCTACTGCAAATGTATCTTTCCCGCGTTGCTCGCGGTTGACTTCCATTAGGCGATCGTCTTCAGTGAGTGCGATAGCCACTTCTTGCGGAGTTACATCCACAATCAGTTCGCTTTTCATATTCAATAAATCAAAAAAATGCTTTGTGGCCACCAGTTTGCGCCCAAACAGGATTATACCACAAAGCCGTTAGTTAAAACCTTCGTCTAAACATTACTTATGTTTATGACGATTCTTGCGCAAACGTTTTTTACGTTTGTGGGTAGACATCTTATGTCTTTTGTGCTTCTTACCGTTTGGCATAGTAAAATATTTTTTTAATTGTTAATAA
Source organism: Paludibacteraceae bacterium (assembly GCA_045590995.1). Taxonomy (GTDB): domain Bacteria; phylum Bacteroidota; class Bacteroidia; order Bacteroidales; family Paludibacteraceae; genus Colicola. Next base: position 62,834 of record JAZNRY010000002.1, read on the forward strand.
TTATTTCTTTCGAACCAGCTGCTTATTACTTCAATATCTCAGTAAATGCATCAGAAGGTTTGAACGCTGGAATCTTGTGCTCTGGAACGATGATAGACTCCTTCTTTGTAATGTTGCGAGCAACTTTTTGCTTGCGCACTTTGGTAGTAAAGCTACCAAAACCACGAAGATACACAGACTCACCCTCAGCCACGGTAGTCTTAATGTTCTCCATTGCAGACTCCACAACATTCATAATAGTTGTTTTGTCATAACCTGTTTTAATCGCAATCGCGTTAACGAGTTCTGCTTTTGTCATAATTAATATGTGTTTATAAGTTATACTTTCCGTACAAAAAATAGTCCTGCGGACGCGCAAAGACGAAAATCGCCTGCAAAGGTACTATATTTTTTTGATTTACAAAAGAAAAATTAAAAAAAAATGCATTTTTTTGCATATTTCTTGAATTTTCACTACCTTTGCAGTGATTTTGAATCTATCGCTGATACATAATAGGTTATCTCTTTGGTACGAACAACACCATCGTGTGCTACCATGGCGTGATACGACAGACCCCTATTGCATATGGGTTTCTGAGATTATACTCCAACAAACGCGTGTCAATCAAGGACTTGAATACTATCTCCGTTTTATTCAGAGATTCCCTGACATTCAGTCGCTCGCAGAAGCAGAAGAAGCAGAGGTACTTCGCTATTGGCAAGGGTTAGGCTACTATTCTCGTGCAAGAAATATGCACCGAGCTGCTCAATTGGTTCTTGCTACCGATTGCAAGGTTTTTCACAATCCCTCCGCACTATCTCCAGATCAGATTTACAACCAACTCCTCTCGCTGCCAGGCATCGGAGAATACACTGCTGGTGCCATTGCTTCATTTGCATTTAATCTCCCCTACCCTGCATTGGACGGCAATGTGTATCGCGTGTTATCTCGACTATACGACTGCGACATCGCCTTTGATACGACCGCTGGAAAAAAGCATTTTCATCAATTAGCCGAGAGTTTGCTTGATCGCACCAATCCTCGCGTCCACAATTCTGCTATTATGGAGTTCGGTGCACTATACTGCACACCCATATCACCCGATTGCAGCCTCTGCCCTCTACAGGAATGTTGTTTGGCGTATGTCCACCACACGGTAGAACTCCTTCCCGTGCGCAAGCCGCGCACGCCCCTGCGCGAGCGATACCTTAATTATACAATCTACCTCAACAACCAAATGCAAACCCTCATTTATCAACGCACAAATAATGACATTTGGAAGCATCTATACGAATTTCCTTTAATCGAAGACGATCATTTATTACCTGTACCCGCCAACACACCCAGCATAGACTTCACACACATATTATCACACCAACGCCTGCATGCGCGATTCCTAATAAAAAAGGTATCCGAGTTGCCTCAGTTACCTAATACAATCACTATCCCTCTCTCCTCTCTGGACGATTACGCCCTCTCACGCCTTACTCTCCGCGCCCTCAATGCACTCGGATTGCAACTCTAAACCCGCTTTAAGGAATAAAAAATCATTAAAGTTTGCATATTTCATAAAAAAGTTGTATCTTTGCAGCCGAAATTGGGTAATAGTGCAATTTTGCAGTTTTGAAAATTAAGTATATAGAAAAAGATATGGAACTTTCTGAACAAGAATTAGTACGCAGACAAAGTCTGCAAACCATGCGTGATATGGGCATTAACCCTTATCCTGCAGATGAATATGTAGTAACTGGTTATTCTACGGATATTAAAGCTTCGTTCGTAGATATTAATCCAGAAAATAACGAAACAACGGATGCCCCTTGGTACACAGGAAAACCTGTGCGTATTGCAGGTCGCCTAATGTCACGCCGCATCATGGGCAAAGCATCTTTTATTGAATTACAAGACTCAAAAGGTCGCATCCAAGTATATGTTTCGAGAGATGACATTCAAGCGCCTACCCCCGAAGGCGAGACTGCCACAACGATTGAGCAGCAAATGTACAATATCGTCTTCAAAAAATTGCTGGACATCGGTGATTTCATTGGTATTGAAGGCTTTGTTTTCCGTACTCAAATGGGCGAGATCTCTGTGCATGCTAAGAAATTAACTGTATTGGCAAAGAGTTTGAAACCACTACCTATTGTTAAGTATAAAGATGGTGTAGCATACGATGGTTTTACAGACCCCGAGCAACGCTATCGCCAGCGTTATGTAGATTTGGTTGTGAATGAAGGTGTTAAAGATGTGTTCTTGAAGCGTTCTACCATTGTTCGTACCATGCGTCAAGTGTTTGACGAGGCTGGTTATACCGAAGTAGAAACACCTATGCTGCAAGCTATTGCAGGCGGAGCATCGGCTCGTCCGTTCATCACTCATCACAATGCGTTGGATGTGGATATGTACATGCGTATCGCTACCGAGTTGTATCTCAAACGATTGATTGTAGGCGGTTTTGAGGGCGTGTATGAGATTGGTCGCAACTTCCGCAACGAAGGCATGGATCGCAGCCACAACCCTGAATTTACATGCATGGAGTTGTATGTATCCTACAAAGACTACAACTGGATGATGTCTTTCACCGAGCAATTGTTGGAGAAAATTGCCATCGCCGTAAATGACACAACAGAAGTGAAGATTGGCGATCATATCGTGGACTTCAAGGCTCCATACCGCCGTCTCCCTATCTTGGAAGCTATCCAAGAAAAAACAGGCTATGACCTCAGCAATATGAGCGAAGATGAAATTCGTGCGATTGCTAAACAATATGGCGTAGAAGATACCGACAAGATGGGACGCGGAAAACTCATTGATGAGATCTTTGGAGAAACTTGTGAGGGTAGTTTTATTCAACCTACTTTTATCACCGACTATCCAGTAGAAATGTCACCACTCACCAAGATGCATCGTAGCAAAGCTGGATTAACCGAACGCTTCGAGTTGATGGTCAATGGTAAAGAGTTGGCAAATGCATACAGCGAGCTCAACGATCCTATTGATCAATACAATCGTTTTGTAGAGCAAATGAAGTTGGCAGACAAAGGTGATGATGAAGCGATGGTGATTGATCATGACTTTATGCGCGCGTTGGAGTATGGTATGCCACCTACATCGGGTATTGGTATTGGCATTGACCGTCTGGCAATACTCATGACAGGACAGCCATCCATTCAAGAAGTGCTCTTGTTCCCTACAATGAAACCCGAAAAATAATTATATGAAAGTAGCTATACTCGGTTCTGGAAGTTGGGCGACAGCCCTTGCTAAAATTATACTTAGTAATGTTGAAGAAATCAATTGGTATATCCGCAAACAGGAAACCATTGATGAGTTTATAGAGAACAGACGCAACCCCAACCATTTGGAGTGGGCATATTTTGACACGACCAAAATTTATTTCTCCACGAATATTAACGAGGTTATTGATTTGTCAGATACCATTGTCTTGGCAATTCCATCTCCTTATGTTAAGGCATGCTTGGATGAAATAAGTATTGATATTTCTCACAAGAAAATCATCTCTGCTGTCAAAGGTATGATTCCTGATGAGAACATACTCATCACCGATTATCTGCACGATCATTATGGTATTCCTGAAGAACAATTGGGTATTATTGCAGGACCATGTCATGCTGAAGAAATAGCGCTTGAACGATTGAGTTATCTCACCATTGGTTGCACCGATATCAATCAAGCCAAGACTTGGAGCGAGTTGTTTGCCAACAAATATGTGCATATCACCCCCAGCAATGATGTCGTAGGACTTGAATACTCCAGCGTAATGAAGAATATCTATGCCATTGCAGCAGGTATGTGTACCAGCCTACGCTATGGTGATAATTTTCAGGCAGTACTTCTCACCAATGCCATGCACGAGATTATGCGTTTCGCACAAGCCACATCAGATATCCCACGCGACATTACCAATAGTGGTTATCTTGGTGATGTGTTGGTGACAGCATATTCTAATTTCTCGCGCAATCGACAGTTTGGGCAAATGATTGGTATGGGCTACTCTGTCAAAGCTGCGCAAACAGAAATGGAGATGATAGCAGAAGGCTATTATGGAACCAAAGCCATTTACATGACCAATAAAAAATATGGTGTAAACTTGCCGATTGTGGATGCAATGTACCAGATACTCTACAACCGCAAGTCGCCCAAAACAACCATCAAAGAATTAACACAAAAATTTCAATAAAAACAAAAAAAATGAAAGATATTCAATTTTCTTATGGTCAAGCAGTGACCTCTGACGCTGTTGCTGCATACAAACAACAAGTTGCTGTTGCACAAGATCAATTAGTAAACGGAACTGGATTGGGTAATGATTTCCTTGGTTGGATGAACCTTCCTGCAGATATCCGTCCACAACTCAAAGATATTCAAGTTACTGCCGAATTACTGCGCAAAGAGTGCGAGGTGATTGTCTGCATTGGTATTGGTGGTTCCTACCTCGGTGCCAAGGCTGTGATTGATGCTCTCACCAGTTCGTTCGCATGGCTCGAAGGCGAAAAACCTGCTATCGTGTATGCAGGACAAAACATTGGCGAGGACTACCTCTACGAGTTGCAAACTCTCCTCAAGAACAAGAAGTTCGGTATCATTAGTATCTCTAAATCGGGTACTACCACTGAGCCTGCATTGGCGTTCCGCCTCCTCAAAACCCAACTCGAGGAGCAACAAGGCAAAGAAGCGGCTAAGCAACTCATCGTTTGCATCACCGATGCCAAGAAAGGTGCGCTCCGCACATTGGCAACACAAGAGGGATACAAGACTTTTGTTATTGAGGACAACATTGGCGGTCGTTTCTCCGTACTCTCTCCTGTGGGACTGCTGCCTATCGCTTGTGCAGGTCTTGATATCAACGCACTCATTGATGGAGCAGAGCGCATGATGAATGTATGCGGTATTGACACTCCATTCGAGGAGAACCCAGCAGCCATCTATGCAGCAGCACGCAATAGCCTCTACCAAGAACAAGGCAAGAAGATTGAAATGCTCGTCAATTACCATCCTAAACTCCATAATGTTAGCGAATGGTGGAAGCAACTCTATGGCGAGTCAGAGGGTAAGGAGAACAAAGGTATCTTCCCTGCAAGTGTGGACTTCACCACCGACCTCCACTCTATGGGACAATACATCCAAGATGGCGAACGCCACTTGTTTGAGACCGTTATTTCTGTGCTCGAACCTAACCACACAGTACCTTTCCCACACGACGATGCTAACCTCGACGGACTCAACTTCTTGGCAGGCAAACGCGTGGACGAGGTGAACAAGATGGCAGAACTCGGCACAATGATTGCACACATTGATGGTGGCGTGCCAAACATGAAGATTACATTGCCTAAGCTCAACGAATACTACATCGGTCAATTGCTCTATTTCTTTGAGCGTGCATGTGGTATCTCTGGTTATTTGTTGGGTGTGAATCCATTCAACCAACCAGGCGTAGAGGCATACAAGAAGAACATGTTTGCTCTGCTTGACAAACCTGGCTACGAAGCAGAATCAGCAGCTATCAAAGCGCGTTTATAAGGTGTCAGCAAGCAAATGGATATTCGGTGGTCTTGGGTTCGTCTTAGGCGGACCCATTGGCGCACTGATTGGTGTTTTCATTGCATCCTTGTTGGAAAATACGCAGATAGAGTCAGGGGAATACACACAAGGTATTCCCCACTCTTCTCATACGCGTGCTACACAGGGCGACATACGCGTATCTATCATTGTATTGCTTGCGTGTGTCATCAAAGCCGACGGACGCATACTCAAGTCCGAGATCAATAGCATCAAACCTTTCCTTGTTCGTAATTTCGGCGAGGAGGGTGCCAAGCAAGCCCTGATGTTGCTCAAGCAACTGCTCAACCAAGACATCAACCCAGCCGAAGTGGCACAGCAGATTCGCCAGCATGTCAATTATTCGGTCCGTTTGGAGTTGATTCACTTGCTATTAGAGGTAGCCAAGTCCGATGGCGAGGTAGCAGATTCAGAGTGCCAGACCATCGAACTGATTGCCACCCATATGGGTATTGCTAATGCCGATTATCAATCCCTACTCTCGCTCTATCGCAAGCATACGGATGCCAATTGGGCATACACGGCATTGGAGATTGAACCCACGGCTACCGATGATGAGGTGAAGAAAGCTTACCGCCGTATGGCGATGAAGTATCACCCTGATAAAGTGGCAAATGCAGGCGAAAGCATTCGCCAACAAGCCACCGATAAGTTCCGCTCCATCAACGATGCATACGAGTATATCAAAGCTCAGCGAGGAATGAAATAGTCCATTGTCCAATCGTAAATTGCAATGACCACCACCCTTCTCTTTGTCGGCAAAACCACCGACCCGCACATAGAAGCACTCTGTCAAGCCTATCTCAAGCGCCTGACGCACTATTTGCCATTGAAGGTGGTCATCATTCCTGAATTACGCAATACCAAAGCGCTCACCCCAGAGCAGCAGAAGCAAGCCGAAGGCGAACTCATCTTGCGCGCTGTGCCACCAACAGCCGAACTCATCTTATTGGACGAACATGGACGCGAGTATCGCTCCATAGAGTTTGCACAAACAATGCAAAAAAAGATGTCATCAGGCCGCGACATCTTCTTTGCCATAGGTGGTCCCTATGGTTTTTCTCCAGCGGTGTACGACCGCGCGAACGGCAAGATTTCGCTTAGCCAAATGACCTTTTCGCATCAAATGGTGCGCCTTTTTCTCATCGAGCAGATATACCGAGCTATGACTATCCTCCGTGGTGAACCCTATCACCACGAATAATACCAAACGCTCGTTTGAACAAACTGTGGCACACTATTTGCGGCAGTATTTTTATATACCTATAAAACGAATACCATATGCTCATTCAATTTCTTGGCGCTGCTGGCGAGGTGACAGGCAGCAAACACCTCATCACCACCGATTCGGGCAAGACCATTCTGCTCGATTGTGGCATGTATCAAGGCAAAGGTATGGAGACCGATGCCGCCAACCGCGAACTGGGATTCGACCCCAAAGATATTCACTATCTGCTACTCTCGCATGCGCATATCGACCATTCGGGTCTAATACCTTATATATATAGTCTTGGTTTTCGTGGCAAGATCTTCTGCACGCCCGCCACGCGCGACCTATGCGAACTCATGCTGCAAGACACGGCTTTCATTCAGGAGCAGGATGTGCGTTGGTACAACAAGAAGATGCACCGCCAACACAAGCCCACCATCAAACCGCTCTTCGACACCCACCATGCGCAGCAGGTGATGAAGCTCTTCCGCACGGTGGACTACAACACCACTTATCGCATTGATAATGAGATTAGTTTTCAGTTCATCAACTCGGGGCATATGCTTGGTTCTGCCATTATCCATCTCTCTATCCAAGAGCACAACGAGGTCAAACGCATCGCCTACACGGGCGATGTAGGGCGACTGCATAGCCATATATTGAGCACACCCCAACCCTTCCCACAATGCGACTACCTCATCTGCGAGTCCACCTACGGCGACCGCCTGCACGATGACGAACTCGTATCCGAAGAACAACTGCTCGGCGTGGTGGAGGAGACCTGTATGTATAAGAAGGGCAAGCTGCTCATTCCGTCTTTTTCGGTGGGCAGAACGCAGGAGATTGTGTATGTTCTTAACCAGTTGTATAACGACGGACGCCTCGAACGCGTGCCCGTATATGTGGACTCACCGCTCTCTGCCAATGCCACTGAGATTTTCCGCCGCTATGCGGATACGCTCAACGAGCAGGTGCGCGACACCTTGCGCTTCGATCCCGACCCATTCGGCTTTAATACGCTACGCTATATCACCGATGTGCAACAGTCCAAAGCACTCAACCGCAGCGAACAACCTTGTATTGTCATTTCTTCGTCAGGTATGTTGGAGGCGGGGCGCATCAAACACCATGTTTCGAACCATATTGACGATCCTACGACAACGATTCTCATCGTCGGTTATTGTACGCCTACTTCATTGGGTGCGCGTATTCAAGACCCTAAGTTGCGTTTCGTGAGTATCTTCGGATATGACCACCGTATCCGCGCACAAGTGACTAATATTGAGGGCTTTTCGGGTCATGGCGATTATAGCGAGATGATTCAGTATTTCACGGCAAGCCAAGATGTGAAAGCTATTAAGAAAATTTTTATTGTCCACGGCGAGAGCAGTGCCCAAGAGGCAATGAAAGACCACCTCTATGAGGCAGGATTCAGAAACATTCACATCCCCCAGAAAGGCGCAAGTGTAGTACTGTAAATCGGGTATTGGATATTGGATAATGGATATTGGGTATTGGATATTAGAAATTGGTAGAGAATTTACAAAAAGTGCGTTTTATTAAGATTTCCTTCTCTTTCCCTTCTCTTATACCTTGCCTCATTTTACCGACCGACGACCGAGAGAACTCCGAAGGAACTCCGACTCAACTCCCTGCCCACCAAAAGTGCGTTTTGTTAAGATTGGGTTTCTAAAAAGGTTGATTCCATTCCTAAAAAGGTTGATTTGATTCCTAAAAAAGTTGTCACCATTCCTAAAAAGGTTGACTACTTTTCGGAAAAGCTTACCTAATGATTATGATCTCGCGCTCATTCGTGCATAGGCTTAATTCCCGCCATTGGTTCAGTGCTCGGCGCTAGTTCGCCGAGTAAATCCCCGCCTCTACACCCTACACCTTACACCTTCCACCATAAAAATCACCAAAAAAATCACTCTTTTCTTGCACATCTCGAAAAAAAAGTGTAACTTTGCGCCCAAATATCCAAAAGATTTGATATGCGCAGCAACGAAATCTCATATTTCATCTCTTTTTGCATTGAGCAATACAAGCAAAAGCACCAACTGACAGGCGAGCAGGCAATGCTTGAACTGGACAAATATGGCGTATTGGAATATCTGGAGGAGTTTTATGAGGTATTGCACACGCAAAGTGCGCAATGGATTGTAGAAGATATTGACAACTATATCAATCAGCGAAAACCATGAAAGTTTATCACGGCAGTTTAGAGTGTGTTGATACACCTGAGATTCGCGAACCTAATCGCACCCTTGATTATGGTAGCGGATTTTATACCACGACTTCGTATGAGCAAGCCGAGGAATGGGTGCGTAGAAAGATGAAGGGCAACCGTGAAGCCAAAGGCTTTGTCAATGAATACGAATTGGACATAGATAAGTTGCAATCAGTTAAGTGCTTGCTCTTTGAATCTCCTACCGACGAATGGATTGATTTCGTAATGAATAACCGCCTTAACAAGGACTTTATACATGACTACGATGTGGTATATGGTCCTGTGGCAAATGACCGTGTTTATACATGCTTTGCCTTGTACGAAGGTGGATTGATGAGCAAACAAAACTTGCTTGCAGAGTTGAAAACTTACGAACTCGTTGATCAATATTTGTTTCACACGGAGCAGGCATTACAACTTTTAACATTCACCAACGCAAACGAGATACTGCTATGACAGAAGTCACCCAAAATAACTTACACTTGCTTTTGCCTTCCAAAGTGAGTTGGTTGGCAGATATGTTGTGTGCAGAGAAGCATATCACTGTCATTGAAGCCATGCGCTTGATATATTCTTCTGATATGTACAAACAATTGGAGCAAGAAAGCACCAAACGCTGGCACGAAGGTCCCGTCGCTTTGTACCAAGAATGGATGAATAACAAAGTTAATCAATAATCTTTTTCTCACACAATATTAACGCATTATTATAGTCATTTACGTAAATATGTAGAAATTCAACGATATGGATGCATTAAGTATTGATATAAAAAATTGTTATGGAATAGGTGCCTTAAAACACGAAATAGATTATAGTCAAGCATCTGTTGGGGTTATTTATGCCCCAAATGGCACAATGAAAACCTCTTTAACAAAAACGTTTCAGCGCCTTATAGACGGAAAAACTCCTTGTGATGAAATTTATACACATAGAGAGTCATCTGCCAGGATACAATTAGATGGTAATCCCATAACACATGATAGTGTTTATATATTTTCTAATGAAGAAAAGGATGGAACAACACAAATTAGTACATTTTTGGTAAATACCGAATTAAAATCACAATATGATGCTATTTTATCTCAAATCACTCAAGCAAAAAAAACTTTTATCAAACAATTAAAAGGACTTGCAAAAAGTACGGACTGTGAATCTGAAATTATAGAAACATTTCAAAATACACCCAATGATACATTCTTCGATTGTTTATTGCATATACAACAACTCATAGAGTGTGATGCACCTTATATTAATGATAAATCATTCCGATATAATGACTTATTTGACAAAGGACATAAAGTAGAACTATTTGTAAAAGAAAACATTGACGACATCCTCCAATATTTCAATAAATATGTACAATTATTACAAGGTTCTTCTTTATTTAGTGTTGGTGAAAATTCATTTGGTACAACTCAAGCAACCACATTATTAAAGTCAGTGTCTGATAATCGTTTTTTTGCAGCATCACATAAATTTTTATTGCATAACGAAAATACTATATCATCAAAAGATGATATGCAGAAGGTGATAGATAACGAACTAAACAAAATATATTCTGATGATACAATAAAAAAGCTTTTTGAAAAAATAGATAAAAAATTACAAGCAAATACTGACTTAAGAAATTTTCAAGACGTTATTCAAAGTAATCAAGATTTGATTCCCGAACTTATTGACTATGATGCTTTACGAAAAAAAATATTGCTTGGTTATATAATTTCTGCAAAAGCATCATTCTCACAGGTTGTTGAGGTGTATAGTGCCAATATAGACTCAATTAAAGCACTTATTGCACAAGCAAATGAAACGCGTTCTCAATGGGAGCGTGTAATAGATATCTTTAATTCTCGTTTCTTTGTTCCATTCAAATTAGAACTACAAAATAAGGCGGACATCTTGCTGAATCAAGTAGCTCCAGAATTGATTTTTGTATATAAAGATGGTGCTGATGGTCCTATCTCGCAAGAACGTAAAGTTTTACTAGAGCATTTAAGTAAAGGAGAAAAACATGCATTTTTTATATTACAAAATCTATTTGAGTTGGAAGCTCGTAAAGCAATAGAAAAACCCACTTTAATAGTTTTTGACGATGTCGCAGATTCGTTTGACTATAAAAATAAATATGCTATTATTGAATATCTGTCAGATATTGCAAATGAATCACTTTTTACAATGTTAATATTGACGCATAATTTTGATTTTTATCGAAGTATCGTCTCGAGATTAAATGTTGGCAGCAATGTTTTTGTAGCAAACAAAAATGTCAGTAGAGAGGTTTCATTAAAACAGGGGTTATATCGATCTGATCTATTAAAATATAGAATCATAGACAAATTGAACACGACACGAGCATTTATTAGTTGTATTCCATTTGCTCGTAATATAATCGACTATACACAAGGAGATTGTGCCGATTTCAAGTTATTGACATCTTGTTTGCATATAAAAGACAATACAGAAACCATTACTCTAAATGATATTAAAAATATCTTTACAAAAACATTAGCAATTAAACAAAATATAAAAGATAATATTAATTATACAGATAATGAGTTATATTTGTCCACAATATATAACGAGGCAAGTAATATAATGGCAGATGATAATGAAATAGAATTAACAAATAAACTAGTATTGTCTATGGCTATCCGATTGAAAGCAGAACAATATATGAAGAAGATATTGAGTCTAGAACAACTGAATGAAATGAAGAAGCATAAAAATCAAACAGGAGAGTTAGTTAAATTATTCAAAAAATATTATAGTCATACAAAAGAAAGTGAATGTCATTTAATGAATCAAGTATTAATGCTGACATCAGAAAATATTCACATAAATAATTTTATGTTTGAACCTTTAGTTGATATGTCAATTTTATATTTAAAAGATTTGTATCAAAATATTCAATCACTCACTGAACAAACGGAATAACCGAATATCTAATTATTTTTTTTGAGTTGTAAAACAAGTACAAAATAATACTTTGCCTATGAACAACCAGCATCGTAAAGGCGATGCATAACATATTTGATATAGCGTTATAAGCCAAACTTGAGTTTTGAAAACTGGACACTTTCAAAATTTATTAAGCATTCAAGCACAAGCCTATAAACGCTCACGCTGTCGGCGTGGGCTTTTGTGCAGAATTTGAATGCTTAAGGTAGTCCAGAATCCTCAAAACTCAAATGACGCGAACGAAAGTTCACGCTTTTATTTTTGTATATCTAACAACTTACATACTATAAACTCACATTTAAACCGAGACAAACGGTATTTGTCAATATTTATTATGGGAACTATATTAATCGTAATTGGTGTTATTATTGGAGGTATTATTCTATTCGCAGTAATTTCAGGTATAACAAGTGCCCCCGACATCGATAAACAGCAACAATGGCGAGCTAAACTTAATGCAAGTGCACAAGCTTTGCAGAATCGAAATAGTGCCACATTAGAGAATATTTTAAGAAAAATAGAAAGTATTGATGTAAATATTCCAATTAAAGTTGAACGGTCGCTATTAAATGGCGAGTGGTTAAACATGCCTGATGCAGAAGAATCTTTTTATATTTCATTATCAACCCAACAGATTTATTACAAAGAAAGAGTCATTGCATTTAATAAAATTATTAATTGTGAATATAGCGACAATGCAATTACCACTTCAACTCAAAAAGGAACAGCGTCTTCTACAATAAAGACAAATACAGGAAGTTCGATTGGAAGAGCATTAGTTGGCGGAGCCATTGCAGGTCCTGCAGGTGCGGTAATAGGTGGTGCCACTGCAAAGAAAAATGCAGAAACGAAAATACAAAATAGAACTATTTCATCAACAAAACATAACTATACGGTACGAATACATATTGCAGATATTGTTAATCCTTTATTGGAAATTCAGTGTGGTGAAAACGAAGAAGCAACTCACAAAATAGTATCTACTATATTTGCCATTATTGAACAAAACAAGCAATCATCACACTAGGTAATAGCAAAATAGTTTGATTTAATTCACAATCTTCGGCACAATCTTCGGCACACGAAAACTTTTTTCAAAAAAAATACACCCACGCGGGAAGCATAGTAAACACTACACTTCCCGCGTGGTGTATATACCATTTCACTCTCCAAAATCTCCAATCTTCGGCACAAAACTACCAAAATGCCGAAGATACGGCAATACTATATAATATAGAAGCACACAAAAACCAGCGGCAGAAGTAGCGGCAAGTGCATTTTTTTTTCTATTAGTGTTTATCGTACCTTAGAAGCCGTTAATCCCCAATTAGCGGCAACTTTATTCACTTTTGCCGCTACTTTTTGTAGTATTATTATAGAAACGCAAAAACGGGCAACTAAACTTTCACCCCACCGCCACCCATGAAAATCAGAGTGGTAACCAAGTGGTAAGCGAAGATACCGCTAACCAACTTTCGCCCACTGAAATCCCATCAATAGCCTACAGTTGCACTTGTTTTTATTCTTTGATGTATTGTAGAGAAAAAATTAATGTTGCTGCAACCAAATTTGCAATACTGGGTCTGCTAAGTAAAATCCGTCTTCTCGTTGTTCTACAAAATCTTTCTCTATTAGCGTTTTTTGGATTTTAATAATATTAGATTTTGTACCAAGCTGATATTTGGATAGTACTTCTTGCGATGTCCACTGATTATGTTGACCGTCAATAATAGCACGAAGAAAATTAAGTTGGTAATTAGTGAGTGTGCCGATTTGCTCCATAAACAATGGTGTACATTGTGCCAGCAAGTCTTCTACTCCTAACTTGATTTCCTGTTCTGAAACTACATCTTCCGTATTGAGCATGACATTCCAAGCCAATTGCTGCACATACGAAGATTGATTTTCTACCAATTCGCAAATTTGTGAAACATATTGTGCATCTATGGTCAGTCCCTTGTCTGCAAACTTAGATTGGATAAACGGAATCCAATCTTCAGTAGGAATAGGATGTAGATAATTAGGTTCGCCAAACTGATAAAATGGCATACGCTTGTTTTGAAACAGATGGGTCATCATGTGTTGTTTGCTACCAAACAGACAGTAGGATACATGTTGTTGATGTTGCCAAACACCACGCAAACGCTTTTGCACTGTTAGACTATCTTGCCATTCGCCTATCTGCTGAAACTCATCTATACAAACCACGATGTGTTTACCAATGCGTTTCGCGAGAAGTTCTGGTAATTCAAGAATCTCTTCGGGTGAATATTCTTTGGGAGTAATACCCAGAGAAATGGAATAATCAGAGACTGGATCTGGAGAAAATGAAATCTTAGGACTTAGGCGCACAAGAAATTGTTTGATATTTTCAATGGCTAACTCCATTTTGTTGGCAGTTTGCTTCATGAGCGCGACAGCGAACTTATTATAGAAATCGTATTCAGAGCGACAATCATAAATATCCAAATACACAGTCTGTACAATATCTGGATTCACTATCTCTTGCACACGATGAACAAGAGATGTTTTACCCATTCGTCGAGGCGAAATCAAAACAACATTGAGTCCATTCTCAAAGTTCATTTTGAGGCGATGTGACTCTTTTACTCGGTCTGTAAAATTGTTTCCTGCAACCGAAATGCCATACACAAATGACTTACTTACTTGCTTTGCCATACGATTAATATCTTGAATATAAACATATTATAGAGTTCACTTGTTGGTGGTCCACTCGCTGGTGAACTTTTAATACGCTGCAAAAGTACTACTTTTATTTCATATACGCAAGCGTTCATGCAAAAAAATGCCTTTTTTGTATTCATATTTGCAAGATTCAAAAAAAATATGTACCTTTGCAAACAAAATAGCATATCAATATGAAAACGACACACATCATCCATCGCGGACTATTGCTCGCAGCAGCAATAATCCTGTTTGTCAGTTGTGGCAAGAGCAAAAGCAATAACAACGGTCGTATCCTGACCTCCGCTACTGGTTCTATCTACGAATGTCTCGTCGTGATGAACGACCAAGCACTCACGCAGGACCAACTCAACAAAATAGCCAAACACAAGCTCGTGAACGAAGCTTCGGGCTATACCAAACCTATAGCAAGTCTATACGATTTGGTAGAAGCCATCATGGCTGCCGATATGCCTTGCATGCCACAAGTGGAACCCTATTTCCGACTAACACATGTATCTACCACACAGTTTGACGATATGTTCAAACCCACACGCAATATCCTATTTGTGGACATCAACCCACAAAAATACACCCAACTCAAAGCGAAAGTGTCCAACGACTATTGGTCCACACCACAAGCCATCTATCGCATACAATCGCCCTCAGAGGAAGAATTTATCAACTACTGGTTAGCAAACGGAACAGCCGTACGAGAGTGGTTTGTTAGTCAAGAACTGAAACGCCAAACCAAGTTCTACCGCGCCAGCACCAACAAACAGGCACGCGCTATCCTACAACAACAAGGCTACGACATGCTGATTCCAGAAGACTATATCGTAATCATGGACACCACATTGGGCGGAGCCACCACCTATAGTCTGCGTCGCCCTACTACTGTAGCCAGCGAAGTACGCCTACTATGGTGCTGCAACAACAAAGGTCCTATGCGCCGCGACCTTATTATATATAGTTACCCCTATACCGATGCCAACACTTTCACCCTCGCATACCTCAATCAGAAACGCGATGAAGTACTCAGTCGCGTAGTGAAAGGCAGCGTGGAGGGAGCATTTATGGGTACCGAATACAAGGTGATGCCACCTCAGATGCGCACCGTCATGGTGAATGACAGCACTTCTGCCACAGAGGTTCGCGGATTATGGAAAATCCTGAACGGCGAAGCAATGGGCGGACCCTATGTCAGCCTCACACGCCTCGACCAAGTCCATGGTCGCATAGTCACCGCCGAAGCATTCCTCTATGCCGCAGGACAAAAGAAACGCACCGCCCTGCGCCAAGCAGAAGCGATTTTGTACACTTTGACATTACCAGAAGATACGATTAAGTAATAATAGGTTAGAGGCGAGAGGTTAGAGGCGAGAGGCAAGGGATATGGCCGCAGTAACACCATATTTATTGGTAGAAGGACTTACGAAATCCGTAGGGTCTAAGGTATTGTTCAGCAATATCAGTTTCGCGGTGAACAAAGGGCAACGCATTGCCCTCATTGCACGCAACGGCATCGGCAAGAGTACACTGCTCGAAATCCTCATGGGTAAAACCGACTACGACAACGGCAAGATCACTTGGCGAAAAGACCTGAAAGTCAAATACCTGCCACAACACATAAGTGTTGATTGTTTAGAGGACGCCGCAAGCGGCTACAGTTTAGAGATGAAAGGCGAGGAGTTCAAAAAACTCAGCGGTGGACAACAAAAGAAACTGCTACTCCAACAAGTATTAGACGATGAGCCAGATATCCTGCTACTTGATGAGCCCACCAACCACCTCGACCTTGCAACCGTGGTTTGGTTGGAGGAATACCTGAGAAATCGTACAACAAGAGGCGAAAAAGCCATCACCATTCTCATGGTCACCCACGACCGCTATTTCCTTGATAGCGTGTGCACCGACATCTTCGAACTCGACGAACACAACCTATACACCTACCACGGCAACTATGCCTACTACATCGAGAAACACGCCGAACGACTCGAAGCACAGCAAGCCGAAGTAGAGAAAGCACGCAACCTCTACCGCACAGAACTGGAATGGATGCGACGCATGCCACAAGCACGCGCACACAAAGCACAATACCGCATCGACAACTTCTACGAACTGGAGAAGAAAGCCAAACAGCAGCGCAACGATGTAGAAGTGCAATTAGCCGTCAAATCGGGCTATATAGGCAACAAGATTTTCGAAGCGAAAGATGTATGCAAAACCTTTATATCGCCCACTACAGGCGAAGAGAAAGTCATACTACAGCACTTCAATTATGTTTTCTCTCGCTACGAGAAGTTAGGTATCATCGGCAACAACGGCACAGGCAAATCCACCTTCATCAAACTCCTGCTGGGCGAAGTGCCAGCCGATAGCGGCACTTGGGACATCGGTAGCACCGTTCGCTTTGGCTACTACGCACAAACGGGATTGCAATTCGATGAGGGCAAGAAAGTCATTGATCTGGTACGCGACATTGCCGAAGTGGTAGATATGGGCAATGGGCAAAAGATGACTGCCAGCCAGTTCCTACAAATGTTTCTTTTCTCGCCCAGCCAGCAATACGATTTTGTAGGTAAACTCTCAGGCGGCGAGCGCCAACGCTTGCACCTCTGCACCGTACTCATGCGCAGTCCCAACTTCCTCATTCTGGATGAACCTACCAATGATCTGGATATCCCTACCCTAAATGTGCTGGAAGATTACCTGCAGAAGTTTCAGGGGTGCCTGATTGTCATCAGCCACGACCGCTACTTCATGGACCGAGTAGTGGACCATATCTTCGTCTTCCACGGACAGGGCCATGTGCAAGACTTCCCTGGCAACTACACGCAGTATCGGTTGGAGATGAAAGAAGAAGGAAACAAAAACACAACAACATCAACAACTAAATCCAACAACTTGCGCGGCAATCAACTCCCTGCCGCGCCACAGGAAAATAAAAAAGTAAAAAACGAACAGAAACGCCGATTGAGTTTCAAGGAGAAAAAGGAGTTGGAGGAACTGGAAACACGCATGCCTGCATTGGAAGAAGAAAAAGCTACGCTGGAAGCCCTGCTCTCTGGCGGCGCCACCCTACCCGACGACATAGCCCGTGCCTCCAAACGCTATCAAGAAGTGCAAGAGGAGCTGGACATGGCAGAACTCCGCTGGCTCGAACTCAGCGAAATCGCTGAATAACCTTTCCCATACCCAATAACCAATATCCAATAACCAATCATTTGCACAATTGCATTTTTTTGCCTACCTTTAGGGCAAAAAAACTATGATGTATGGGTATATTCGCGTAAGTTCCGACAAGCAGACGGTCGAGAACCAGCGATTTGAGATTCAACGATTCTGCGAACAGAACCATCTCACGATTGATGGTTGGATAGAAGAAACCATTTCTGGAACAAAGAGTTACAACAAACGGCAATTAGGCAGACTCCTGCGTAAGACACAAAAAGGAGACATCATCATTTGCAGCGAGTTATCGCGTTTGGGGCGTAATCTGTATATGATTATGGAGATACTGAGCATCTGCATGTCTAAAGAATGTTTCGTATGGACCATCAAAGACGGTTATCGCCTCGGCGATGATATTCAGAGCAAGGTGTTGGCATTTGCTTTTGGGCTATCAGCCGAGATCGAACGCAACCTCATCTCCCAACGCACCAAAGAAGCCCTTGCTCGTCTCCGCGCTGAAGGCAAACCTATTGGACGACCCAAAGGGAGTCGCACTGCCCCAGAGCATTTCCGACTACACAAACACGACGCATACATCCGCCGTGCATTATCCAAAGGGATGAGGCAAAGCCAGATTGTGAGAAACCTACACACCAATCGTTCTACGCTGAGACGATACATCAGACGGTTCATCCACCCCTAAAAACCACACTAACCATCAGCAAAGAAAAACGACCATCCGCTTGGATAGTCGTTTTCTTTGGTAGTGCTACGGGGACTCGAACCCCGGTTTACGGCGTGAGAGGCCGTTGTCCTAGGCCACTAGACGATAGCACCGTGACCGTATGTCCTGCTTCCTTTTCGAAAGCGGGTGCAAAGGTACTGCTTTTTTTTGATATGACCAAATATTTTAGAAAAAAAATGCAAAAAAAGTGCATTTTATTGCAAAACTCGTTTTTTTTTAGTAATTTTGCACGCTAATTATGCATACAGACAGGTATGAGTACAAATTTTGGATATGTTCGCGTAGCAGCAGCCGTACCCCACATGCGGGTGGCAGACTGCCAATATAACGCCAATGAGATTAAGAAACAAATCACCGAAGCCATCGAAGAAGGCGTACAAGTGGTTTGTTTTCCAGAACTCAGTATCACAGGATATACCTGTGCAGATTTATTCTTCACACAGCAGTTGCAGCGCGATGCGCTGCAAGCACTGGAGCAAATATGCGCATACACCCGCAACCTGCCTATCATCGTATTGGTGGGAGCTCCGCTCAAGGTGGATAACAACCTCTATAACTGCGCCTTCGTCATGACCGATGGTGATGTGGTGGGCGTAGTTCCTAAAATCAACTTACCCAATACGGGCGAGTTCTACGAGAAGCGCTGGTTCTCCTCTGGTCGCGATGTACTGGAACGCAATGTGAACAGCATTCGTCCTCGTATCCCTACTATTGAATTATGGGGAAACGATGTACCTTTTGGTATAGACCTGCTCTTCGCTACCAAAGATTATAGTTTTGGCATTGAGATTTGCGAAGACTTGTGGTCTCCCCTACCAGCAAGCACACAGTTGGCTATTCAAGGAGCAGAGATTATTTTCAACCCGTCAAGTAGCAACTGCGTCACAGGTAAACATCAGTTCCGCCAACGCATGATTGCACAACAGTCGGCACGCGTGCATTGTGGCTATGTATATACCTCATCGGGCATCGGTGAATCCACCACAGACATTGTCTTTTCAGGCAGCACATATATCGCCGAGAACGGAGAAATACTGGAAATGGGTGACCGCTTCCAAATGGAGAGCAGCATGATTATCTCGGAGATTGATGTAGAGCGTCTGCGCATCGACCGCCAACGCAATACCAACTTCACCCACGATAAGCATGGACACTATCGCCATGTGCAGGTGGCGCCGTTGGAAGAGAGCATCACCTCATCGCCTAATAGAGGACCATTGCATCGCCATTTTACAAAGACGCCATTCTTACCCAAGAAGACGGAACGCGACGCGTACTGCGAAGATGTGCTTAATCTTCAAACGCACGGGCTTCTTCGCAGGTGGCAACACACACATGCTCAATCACTTGTGATAGGTATATCGGGTGGATTGGACTCCACACTTGCACTGCTGGTTTGCGTGCTGGCAGCTGACCGATTGGGCTATCATCGATCGCAGATAATAGGTGTGACCATGCCTGGTTTTGGCACCAGCAACCGCACCTATAACAATGCCATCGCACTAATGGAGCAGCTCGGCGTCAGCATACACGAGATACCTATTCGCGAGATGGCGACTCAGCACCTCAATGATATAGGACATGACATCAACCTACACGATATTACTTACGAGAACGCGCAAGCACGCATACGCACGCTCGTGCTGATGGATATGGCCAACAAGTATAATGGCATTGTAGTTGGCACTGGCGACATGAGCGAACTGGCATTGGGTTGGGCTACCTATTGCGGCGACCAGATGTCCATGTATGGCGTCAATGCGGGTGTACCCAAAACCTTGGTGCGCTATATCGTACAGTACGCCGCTGAAAACATCTTTGGTGAGGAAACACGAAAAATTCTATTAGACATCGTTGACACTCCTGTATCACCAGAACTGCTGCCTACCGATGAAGAAGGAAATATCGCACAAATCACCGAAGACAAAGTAGGACCATACGAGTTGCACGATTTCTTCCTCTACTATTTCTTGCGCTACGGTTTCACCCGCGAGAAGATAGCTTTTATGGCTGGCATCGCATTTGAGGGTGTGTACGAGCAAGAGGTCATCGACCATTGGCTGAATGTCTTTATGCGCCGCTTCTTCGCGCAACAATTCAAACGCAGCTGCATGCCAGACGGACCAAAAGTAGTAGGCGTTAGTCTTTCTCCACGAGGCGACTGGCGAATGCCAAGCGATGCTACGCTGAGCTAATTTGATATGAACGAAGTGAATAACAACAGAATATGAAAAGAATAATAACAATATTGTTTGCGGTAATCGCGATAGCATTGACCGCTGAAGCACAGATTGTGCAACCAATCAAATGGACTGGCGCTATAGAAGGCGACAGCGTGAAACTGACTGCCACTATTGAGAAAGGTTGGCATCTCAACATCATCGAACTGGGTAATGGATTCTACATGGACGAGTACGAAGGTACATTCACCGAAACAGTAGCCAAAGCCGACACTATTCGCGTGCGCTACAATGCCTGCGATGACAAGATGTGTACTGCGCCTGAGACATGGGAGTTTGTATCTAACAGCGACAGCGGTCTAGCTTCCAACAGCGATAGCGGTCTAACAGCCGAAGGCGGTCAATCCATTTGGTGGATATTTGTGATGGGCTTACTTGGCGGCTTATTAGCCATCTTCACCCCATGCGTATGGCCAATCATCCCAATGACCGTCAGCTTCTTCATCAAACGCGGCGGCGCTGCCAAAGGAACAACCAACGCACAAGTAGTACGCGACGCTATTCTCTACGGACTGAGCATCGTGATTATCTATGTGGGGTTAGGTCTATTGGTAACACTCATTTTCGGTGCTTCCGCACTCAACGCATTGAGTACCAACGCAGTGGTGAACATTATCTTCTTCCTTATCTTGGTATTGTTTGCGGCATCGTTCTTCGGAGCCTTCGAGATTACTTTGCCAAGTTCATGGTCCACAGCACTCAATAGCAAATCAAGCAATACTACAGGCTTCCTTAGCATCCTATTGATGGCATTCACATTGGTGATTGTATCTTTCTCTTGCACAGGTCCTATCATCGGCACCTTGCTCGTAGAGGCAGCAGGCAAGTCTATCCTCGCCCCTGCGATGGGTATGTTGGGCTTTGCCATTGCATTGGCGCTGCCATTCTCACTGTTTGCTATGTTCCCATCAGTATTGAAAAAATTGCCTAAGTCAGGCGGTTGGATGAACACCTTCAAGGTAACTCTCGCCTTCCTCGAACTGGCATTGGCATTGAAGTTCCTCAGCGTAGCCGACTTGGCATATGGATGGCATATCCTCGACCGCGAAGTGTTTGTATCGCTTTGGATTATCATCTTCTCGCTCTTGGGCTGCTACTTGTTAGGATGGATTTCCTTCCCACATGATGATGAGGACCATCGCAAAACCAGTGTTACACGCCTCTTCTTGGCGATTATCTCACTCTCCTTTGCAATGTACATGGTACCTGGCTTGTGGGGTGCACCATTGCGTGCTATCTCAGCTTTCGCACCACCAATGTCCACACAAGACTGGGTGATGACACCGGGTGCAGCTAACTCTACGACCCATTATCCATTACCCAATAGCGGAGCGTCCAATACCCAATACAAGACCATGACCAACAACGGTGGTCAAATCACTTTCACCGACTACGATGAGGGTATGGCTTATGCGAAGGAGAACAATATGCCTGTGTTCTTGGACTTCAATGGTTTTGGTTGCGTCAACTGCCGCAAAATGGAGGCAGCGGTACTCAGCAAACCCGAAGTGGCAGAGCATATGCACAAGTATGTACTCATCTCGCTCATCGTGGACGACAAGACCAAACTGCCAGAGCCAATCACGGTAGAGGAGAACGGCAAAACGGTGACTTTGAAAACCATAGGCGACAAGTGGAGCCACATGCAACGCGCTCATTATCAATCCAATGCACAACCCTACTACATGCAACTTGATGCCGATGGCAATCGCATTGTAGAAACGAGTTATGCCTACGATGAAGATATTGAGAAGTTCCTCAATTGGTTAAAATACTAAGCTATGTTCGAGAAAAAGACAACTTCTAACTATACTAGACCAACTAGACAATCTAGTTTTTCTAAACCTTCCTCCCTTCAGGGGGAAGCGAGGGGGGCTTCCTACGACACCCGCCGTCCGCCCGAGAAGGAGATGATCTTCGGTATTCGTGCTATCATTGAGGCGATTGATGCAGGTAAGACCTTGGATAAGATTCTTTTGCGCCGTGACATGACTTCCACTATCGGCAAGGAACTGCTCAAGAAACTCATGGGCACTACTACCCCAGTACAGAAAGTGCCTGTGGAGAAACTCAACCAATATACTGACAAGAATCACCAAGGTGCTATTGCCTTCCTCAGTCCGATTGACTTCTGCAATCTTGAATCGATAATCCCTACTATCTTTGAAGAGGGTAAGACGCCTCTGCTAATGGTATTAGATGGAGTGACGGATGTTCGCAATTTCGGTGCTATTGCTCGCACATGCGCATGCGCTGGAGCACACGCACTAATCATTGGTACACACGGCAGTGTAGCTATCAATGGTGATGCAGTAAAGACATCAGCAGGCGCACTATACCATCTGCCCGTGTGCAAGGTAGAGAACTTGCAAAACGCATTGCAGTATCTCCGCGATTCAGGTTTCAATGTCTTGGCGGCTACTGAGCATGCCACTGCTAATTATACCGAAGTGGATATGACTATGCCTACGGCTATCGTGATGGGTAGCGAGGATAAGGGTATCTATGAAGGAAATTTGCGTATCTGCTCTCACCAAGTGCGTATCCCCATGTCGGGCGTCATCGAATCTCTCAATGTGAGCGTCGCCGCAGGCGTGATGCTGTACGAAGTGGTTAGACAACGCGGCTAATACAATAATCATGATATTATAGTTAAAAGTTCATAATCGCCAATATGCTTCTGAATATAGAAACACCTGCTCCCAAGATTCTGCCAGCAGATTCTCTCAAACATATAACCGAAAATTTCATCCAACAGGTGCAAAGCGAACCCGAAGTAGTGCTTCGCGGTTGGTTGGATAGTGCGATTGATTTTGGCATCAAAGTACTAATAGCACTGGTGCTCTATTTTGTAGGAGCATGGGTGATTCGCCGCATTAAACGAATGTTAGAGCGTATTTTCGAGCGCCGCAAGACCGAACGCACTTTAGCATCATTCGTAACATCATTTACTAGCATTGCACTAACCGTTATACTCATTCTTGTACTGATAGGCACTCTCGGATTAGACACCACCTCTTTCGCCGCACTGCTCACCGCAGGCGGTATGGCTATTGGTATGGCATTGTCGGGTACGGTGCAGAACTTCGCAGGAGGTATCATGTTGTTGGTTTTCCGTCCGTTCAAAGCAGGCGACTTTATCAATACGCAAGGCGTAAGCGGTACGGTGATGGAAGTAACCATAGTCACCACACGTATTCTCACCGTGGACAACCGAGTAATTATATTGCCTAACGGAGCACTATTCAATGGCACGATTGAGAATGTATCGGCACAAGTATTGCGCCGCGTAGATTGGACTGTCAGTGTGGACTATGGTGTGGATGCAGATGGCTGTATTGCACTGCTGAAAGAACTGATTCTATCCGACGAACGTATCTTGACCTCTCAACATGAGCGTCCAAAAAATGCTTCGCCTGTAGCAATTGACACCACCAAAATAACTATTCCAGACCCCTTTGTTGCGCTTTCTTCCTTGAACGATAATAACATTTCTTTTGTCGTGCGCGCATGGGTGAAGTCTGCCGATTATTGGGATGTGTACTTCCATTTCAACAAACTCTTCTACACGGAACTGCCCAAACATGGCTATACCTTTGCTTACCCACACATGGATGTAACCGTAACCACTAACAACGAAGCAATCTAAATATATGCTACTAATTTTCGACTTAGACGGAACACTAATCAATACGATTGATGACTTAGGACAGGCGTGCAACCATGCCTTGTCGGCATGTGGTTTTCCGACCCATAAGATTGAGGACTATCCTCGTTTAGTAGGCAATGGAATCAACAAACTCATCGAGCGTGCATTGCCCGAAGAGCATCGCAATGAAGCCACGGTGCTTCGCTTGCGCGAATACTTTGTGCCATTTTATGACCAACACAATTGCGACCTCACCCGTCCATACGATGGTATTCCAGAACTGCTGCAAACCTTGAAAGCAGCAGGACATACATTGGCTGTAGCCAGCAATAAGTATCAAGTAGCCACGGAGAAGATTGTTGCTCACTACTTTCCCAATATGTTTGATGTAGTTTTGGGCGAACGCGAGGGCATTCCTCGCAAACCCGACCCACAAGTCCTATGGGATATATTGGCATCCTTGCCTTCAACCATAAACCATAAACCTTCAACCTTATATGTCGGCGACTCTCTCGTAGATGCCGCTACCGCTAAAGCAGCCAACTTGCCTTTCGTGGCTTGCACATGGGGCTTCTGTACCCGCGAGCAGTTGCAAACAGCACAAGCTGACTATACAATCAATCATCCTTTAGAATTATTAAATATATCCAACATATTATGAAACGAACAACAATCATTGACTTCGTTGAGAAGTACACCCACGAATTTAGTGAACTCACTTTCCTACGTGAGAAGGTAGATGGCATATGGACAGAAACCAGTTTTCGTGAAACACGCGAAGAAGCATATAAAATAGGTGCGGGTCTCTATCAACTCGGACTAAAAAAAGGCGATAAAGTATCCCTACTCTCTCAAGGACGTAATCTATGGATTACTAGCGAGTTGGGTATTCTTTATGCAGGTGGAGTGAATGTGCCATTGAGCATCAAACTCACCGAATCAACCGACCTACTCTTCCGCATACAGCACTCCGATTCACGCTATGTGATTGTGAGCGAACAGCAGTTGCCTAAGATTCGAAAAATCATTGCAGACTGCCCCAAAGTAGAGAAAATCATCGTTCTTGACCCATTAGAGACATACGAGGAAAACGAGATGCCTATCAGCGAAATAATTGCTATGGGTAAGGCATACCTCAAAGACCATGCGGATGATTTTCGTGCTCTGTATGAGTCAGTTGGACCAGACGACTATGCGAACATCAGTTATACTTCAGGAACTACAGCAGACCCAAAAGGCATATTGCTCACCCACCGCAACTACACCGCTAATGTGGAGCAAGGCGCAAGTGTAATCTCATGCGAAAAAGGCGATGTAATGCTCATTATTCTGCCTCTTGACCACTGCTTTGCGCATGTGGCAGGATTCTACACCATGATGTCCTATGGCGGTAGCATAGCCACTGTGCCAGTAGGCAAAACGGCCATTGCTACGCTGAAAAACATCCCTATCGCTATCAAAGAGGTGCGCCCCATGCTGATGCTCTCTGTACCAGCTTTGGCACGCAACTTCCGCAAGAATATTGAGACAAGCATCAAAGCGAAAGGAAAAACCGTAGAACGCCTCTACGAGTTTGCGCTCAACAATGCTATCAAATACAACAAAGAGTATTGGAACCGTGGTGGTCTTCAAGCATGGCGCTGGCCTTTAGTAAAACTATTCGACAAGATTATCTTCAAAGCCGTACGCGAAGGTTTTGGTGGAAGAATGAAGTTCTTTGTAGGTGGTGGTGCATTGCTCGACATTGAGTTGCAACGCTATTTCTGCGCGGTGGGCATGCCTATGTTCCAAGGATATGGACTGAGCGAAGCTACACCGATCATCTGCGCCAATTCGATGGGACACGCTATTTTCGGCTCCAGCGGACGCATTGTTACCCCACTCGACTTGAAGATCTGCGATGACGAAGGCAATGAGGTGCCACATGGTCAAAAAGGCGAGATTGTCATCAAGGGCGAGAATGTGATGGCGGGTTATTGGAAGAACCCTGAGTCCACTGCGAAGACCATCATCAATGGCTGGTTGCATACAGGTGATATGGGTTACGTGACCGACCAACACCCAGGATTCTTGTGGGTAGTAGGACGTTTCAAATCGCTGCTTATCAGTGCAGATGGCGAGAAATATAGTCCAGAGGGCTTTGAAGATAGTCTAACTGATGGCAGTAAGTATATCGAACAAGTGATTTTGCACAACAACCAAGACCCATACACTATGGTACTCATCGTGCCTAACAAAGACACATTGAAAGAACATGCCAAATCGTTAGGATTAGACCCAGCAACCGAGGAAGGCAAGAAAGCAATGTTGCAGAAGATTCAGGACGAAGTAAACGAGTACCGCAATGGTAAGTTTGCAGGTATGTTCCCCGAACAATGGTTACCCAAAGCGATTGCCGTATTACCAGAGGCATTTACCGAGCAAAACCACATGGTGAACTCCACGATGAAGATTGTGCGTGGCAAGGTAGAAGAATTCTATGCCGACCGCATTGAATATGCCTATACGCCCGAAGGCAAAGAACTAATGAATGAAAAAAACATGGCTGCTTTCTAAAGCAGCCATGTTTTTTTCACTTCGCCCTAACGAACCATCGCATGTTAATGCACGAATAGCAACTCGCGGTACTTAGGCAGTGTCCACAGTTGGTCATCCACCCACATCTCCAACTCATCTACATGCTTGCGAATATCCTCCATGATAGGCACAATCGTATCATGGAAAGCCAAAGCACGATCGCGTTGATTTTCAATATGATTGGCAGTCATGCGTAACTTGGTCATCTTATCAACACCAGCAATAATCGCACTAGCATGTTCCTCTATGCGACGAATAAGCAGACAGTCTTGTTCATTGAGTACCTTCGCTTCATCTGCATCAAAAACTTGCTTCACATGCGCTACTTTCTCCAATAACAATGATTGGTAGCGTTTGGCAGCGGGCAATACATGGTTAATCACCAAATCGCCAAACACGCGGCTCTCTATCTGTAATTTCAAGGAGTAATTCTCCCACTTCACCTCACAACGCGACTCCAATTCTGCTCTATTTAATACTCCCGTATTACTAAACATACTAACGGAAGAATCATTGAGGTATTGGTCAATCATTAGCGGAACACTCTTCTCTGTGTCCAGTCCGCGTTGCACTGCTTCTTGTTGCCACTCCTCACTATATCCATTACCATCAAAACGAATAGCGCGACACTCCTTCAAACATCGTTTGATAACTGCAAACAATGCACGCTCTTTCGCTTCGCCATTGGCAATCAAAGTATCCACTTCCTCACGAAAAGCATTTAGTTGCTCAGCCACAGCGGCATTTAGAGCCAATACTGCACCACCGCAGTTAGCAGAGGAGCCAACCGCACGGAACTCGAAACGATTGCCAGTAAACGCAAAAGGCGAAGTACGATTGCGGTCGGTGTTATCCAATAAAATCTCAGGAATATTCCCTACCCCCAATTTCATCTCTTTCTTGGCATTAATGATAATACCTTTATCCACATCTGCATGTTCAATTTGCTCAAGCGCCTCATTGATTTGTGTGCCAAGAAAAACGGATATAATAGCAGGCGGAGCCTCATGTCCACCTAATCGGTGTGCATTGGTAGCAGAAGCTATAGAAGCCTTCAGCAAGCCATTGTGACGATGTACCGCCATTAGCACATTCACAAGGAAAGTTACAAATTGCAAATTGTGGTAAGGATTTTTGCCAGGTGCAAGTAAATTCACACCCGTATTTGTACCCAACGACCAATTGCAATGCTTACCCGAACCATTAACACCACCAAAAGGCTTTTCATGGAAGAGTACGCGAAACTGATGGTGGTGTGCCACTTGCTCCATGAGCGACATGAGCAGTTGGTTGTGGTCACTACCCAAATTAGCCTCCTCGTAGATAGGAGCCAACTCAAACTGATTAGGTGCAACCTCATTATGACGCGTCTTAATAGGAATACCCAGTTTGAGAGCTTCTTGCTCCAATTCGGTCATAAAAGCCAATACACGCTCAGGAATAATACCTAAATAGTGGTCATCCAATTGCTGATTCTTGCTCGAATAGTGTCCCATGAGCGTGCGCCCCGTCATCATCAAGTCAGGACGCGCATTGTAGAGCGATTCATCCACAAGAAAGAACTCTTGTTCGGTACCAAGATAAGTATATACGCGTTTGACATTCTTATCAAAATAATTCGCCACAGCCGTTGCCGCCTTACCCACTGCGGTAATAGAACGCAGCAACGGAGTCTTGTAATCCAACGCCTCACCTGTATATGCAACAAAGATAGTAGGAATACACAAACGATCGCCTATCACAAATGCTGGCGATGATGGATCCCAAGCCGAATAACCGCGCGCTTCAAAAGTGTTGCGAATACCGCCATTCGGAAAAGAGGAGGCATCTGGTTCTTGCTGATAGAGCACTGATCCCGAGAATTTCTCCATAGGTGCCCCTTTCTCATCAAAATCGAAGAAAGCATCGTGTTTCTCTGCCGTACCACCAGTTAGGGGTTGAAACCAGTGGGTATAGTGCGTAGCTCCCAACTCCATAGCCCATTTCTTCATACCAATAGCCACGCTGTTAGCAATATCTCTACTTAGCGTTTTCTCATTGTCCATCAAATCGAAAAGTTCCTCCACAATATTGCTGGCGATATACTCCTTCATTTTCTCGCGTGTGAAGACATTTTGCGAGAATATAACACTGGCACGCTGCACCTTCACCACTTCTTGAGGTTTATGCGCCCAAGCCATTTTCAAAGCATCAAATCGAACATTTGACATACAAATTACGCTATTTCTTATTTTTAATCGGATTATTTTTCAAAATCACCCGCAAAATTACAACAAAAAATGCAAATATCCAAATTTAACACACATTTTCTTCAAATATGGACTAAATTTTGTTAGCCATATCTTTCGAAACCACTCGATTACCACTCTGATATTCACAGGTCGCCGTAAGTCGCCCTTAAAAATCGGGAAGAAATCATAGAAACGGAAAATAGAACAAACTGCGTGGCGGTGGTTTGAGGCATTAGAAAATTAAGATCCAAAGACCTAATTATTATATTTAATTACCCATAGGTGCAAATTTTGCATATGTGCTCTGTCCTTCTAATCAAAGTATAAAAAAAATAGCACCTTATGAGGGTGCTAATCATGGGATGATTCAAAAAGAAGCGGATTTTATCTAAAAATGAGAGTAAAGATTGTGCCCTTTTCGTCGCTGCGAACGAGGCGGATGCTGCCATTGTGTAGGCGCATGATTTGGCGGGAGAGACTTAAACCAATACCTGAGCCTTCGGGTTTGGTGGTGAAGAATGGAATGAATATCTGCTCCTGACTATCAGGGCTGATAGGATGACCATTATTGCAGACATCTATCACGACTGCATCAACATCATCAATCTTGGCTGTGATGGTGATTTGGGTTGCCTCTGCCTGTAAGGCATTGCTAATGAGATTGACTACCACCTGCGAGATTTGTCCCTCATCCGCATAGAGCAGAATATCATCGGTCAGTTCGGTGTATTGATAGCGTGCACCTGCGGCATCAATCTGCTGTTTGGTCAGTTGCTCCACACGCTCCATAAGTTCGCGCAAGTAAAATGGTTTTCTAACTGGCGTTGCTACTCGTGTCAGACTGCGGTAGGTGTTGACGAATTTGATTAAGTCCTTCGAAGAGGTTGAAATGGTCTGCAAGCCCATTACCAAATCAGGCGAAGCAGGGTCTTTGGAGAGTGTTTCGCTGAGCGAAGCGATAGGCGTGATGGTATTCATAATCTCGTGTGTGAGTACACGGATTAGGCGAGACCATGCCAACTCCTCGTTTTCGGCAATCTCGTTGCTAATATCGTTGAAGGCAATGATCTTTACTGTTTTGCCATGTATTGCAGCTTCAGTAGCTGTGAGAATGATCGTGCGTTCGCCTCGTTCGGTAAAGAAAGTAGCGCGTTGTTCGCTATTGGCTGACACTTGTCGAAACGCTTCCGCAAGCGATGGATGGATATTATCCAGTTGGCGAAGATTACTGAAGGTCAGCAAGCCCAAGAGCGAGAGGGCTGTTTTGTTGTGATAAGTCACTCGGTTGTCCGTGACGGTGATGATACCCGTTTGCACATGGTCAAGCATCTGCCCGAAGTAGCGTTCTTGTTCGCTGATTTCGTGTCGCTCTTTGTCGAAAAGGTCGCGCAGGCGGTTGAGTGTTTTGTTGAAGCTTCTATTCCGAATGCCTTGCTCGTTGAATCGGAAGTTGAGTTCCTTATCTTCGAGCGCATCGAGCATGTAATTGATTTTCTTTTGCAATCGTTGTTTCACCACTACCCCCACAATGACTCCCACTACAATAGCAGAGGCAAGGCAAGTGAGTATGAGCGTAGAGAGGGGCATGGGGAAGTTGTGAATTTTGAATTAGGAGTTATGAATTAGGAATTATTAACGAGAGCAATGTAGCAATACTGTCTTCTACTGCATCTACAGATGGTATGTCACGATAAGCGAGGTCTGGTAATTC
>JAZNRY010000003.1:0-19553 GCA_045590995.1 Paludibacteraceae bacterium
CGCTTTTTTCTCCGCTTCGGCTTTGGCCTTGGCAGCAGCTTCTGCGGCTGCTTTTTCAGCAGTTATGCGTGCTTCTTCGGCTTTTTGCGCCTCTTCAGCCGCTTTGCGAGCAGCCTCTTCCTCAGCCTTGCGCTTCTTATCCGCATCAAGGTCAATCTTACCCACCATCTTAGGTTTGGGGATTTCAGTAGGAATATGCTCAGGTTTCTTGGGCTCATCTATAGTTACCGACTTAAGTATCTCTCGCCCTTGACGCTCTTGCGCCTGACGCTCTGCCTCCAACTTCAACGCCATATCCTTGTTGAATTCTTTAGCGAGCAGTAGGTATAAGTCGTCTTCGATACGGGTGTTTGGGTCCGTAGCGATTTCCTTACCCTGCCTTTTACAGAATTCCACGGCGGTGGACATGCCGATGTTTAATTCTTTACAAGCTTTGATAAGTTTAATAGCCATATCGTCGGAATTGGCTTGTCGCACAGAATTCGCCATGCGAATTAAAGCGACCGCCATTCCTCCTCTTAACTCGAGCCCACGAGGCTCTCGTTAGTAAGCGGCTTCGCCGCCATGGGACGGTTTCCCGCCTGTCAGGGGACTTCGTGGATTTTAGAGCGAGGAGGCCCTCCATTCCGGGAGGGGTTTTATCATTTATACTTAATTACTCTTCAAACTCGGCAGCGAGGACAGCGATTACCTCATCAATGGTTTCTTCTTCGAGGTCAACACGCTTTATCAAATCTGCTTTCTCTACGCCCAGAACTGCCTTAGCGGTATCCAAACCAATGGCTTTGAATGCATCCAATACCCATTGATCAATTTCGTCATTAAACTCGTCCAAATAAATGTCCTCGTTGTCTGCCTCGTCCATCTCACGATATACATCGATTTGATAACCAGTGAGCATGCTTGCCAACTTAATGTTGTATCCGCCCTTACCGATTGCGAGTGACACCTCGTCTGGTTGCAGATATACATCCACTTTCTTCTCCTCCTCGTTAACGGTCATAGAAGAAATTTTAGCAGGAGCCAAGGCGCGTTGTACATACAAGTTGATGTTAGATGTATAGTGAATAACATCGATATTCTCATTGCGCAATTCGCGTACGATACCATGAATACGCGCACCCTTGATACCCACGCATGCGCCTACTGGGTCAATACGATCGTCAAAAGACTCTACAGCCACTTTCGCACGCTCGCCAGGGATACGAGCGATATTCTTGATAGCAATCAGTCCGTCATGTACCTCTGGTACCTCTTGCTCGAAAAGGCGTTGCAAGAACAATGGTGAAGTACGAGAAAGAATAATCTTAGGATTTTGATTCTTGTTGTCCACTTGTACTACGACAGCGCGCACGGTGTCACCCTTGCGATAGAAGTCGGTTGGGATTTGGTTTTGCTTAGGCAAGTAGAGTTCGTTGCCTTCGTCATCGAGCAAGAGCATCTCTTTTTTCCATACTTGATACAACTCACCGCTAACAACCTGACCCAACATCTCTGAATAGCGAATGTACAGGTTCTCCTTTTGCAAATCCAAGATACGGCTTGCCAAAGTCTGGCGGAGGTTCAGAATCATACGACGACCAAAAGAGGAGAATTCCACTTTGTCTGTCACTTCTTCACCGATTTCTGCCTCATCATCCAATTGCAACGCCTCGGTGATACCCACCTGTGTCTCTGGGTTAGCCACATCGTCGTCCTCCATAACGAGACGGTTGCGGTAGATCTCCAAGTCGCCTTTGTCTGGGTTGATAATCACATCGTAGTTCGCATCGGTACCATACATCTTGGTAATCACATTGCGAAAAGAGTCCTCCAACACATTGATAAATGTTTGGCGGTCAATGTTTTTGAGTTCTTTGAACTCCGAAAAAATGTCAATCAAATTGATTGATTGTTGTTGTTGTTTAGCCATATTATTTTATTTTAATTATATTCGAGTAAGGACTTTAAGGTTATTAGAATTTCAAATCATATTTGGTGTATTTCACCGCGTTGTAAGCGAAAGTGAGGGTCTGAATCTCTTTTTGTTTGCGTTTTTTGCCTTCTACTGCCACCATCACTTCTGTGTCAATAGCAAAACTCTCTTCGTCCACACTCACCAGCACACCACGGTATTTCTTGCCATCAGCAGCCAACACCTCTACATCGTGGTTGAGATGTTTCTCGTATTGCATTTTCGTTATGAATGGTGCAGTCAAACTTACGCTGCCAACTTCCAATGAGTAGTCATCCATGCCTTGCGCCTCCAGTTGCTCCACCAAATAGCGATTCACCTCTGCACAAAACTCCACATCCACACCGTCTAACTTGTCCACCTCAATCAAGATTTCGTTTTGAGCACTAATCTTCAGGGTGATCAACTCATAACCCGTGCTTTGCAACTTCTCAAGAATGAGATTTTGTACCAATTGTTTATCTATCATAATGCTTCGATTTATAAAATTGAGGGAACCATTTCGGGTCCCCTCATTCATTTCGACTGCAAAGGTACTACTTTTTTGTGATATATGCAAATATTTCGTACAAAAAAATTTATTTTCTTTTTCCAAACAGATAGTAATCAAAGATGATACTCCTTCTACATATGGTAGCAGGATAAGCGATTTTTGATTTGCGAAGGTTGTCTTTCCTTGTGTTTTTATATTTTGTTCGCAAACTCCAAAACGCGCACCTTGCTTGGCATACTGCTTTGAAATTCAGCCATTTGCCATTTAATAGCATTTGCAATGCAGCTACATAGTCCAGCGGCATACGAATGAGCATGACTAATAGCCATTGGGCAGTAGGAAGATTCTTATAAAGCATCAACAGATTGTTGCGGAAATTTAAGAAAGTTTTTCTTGGGCTCTCGTATCCCAATGTTCCTCCTCCCATATGATACACCACCGATTGCGGCACAGCCATCACCTTATAACCACGGCTATTGAGTCGCCAGCAGAGGTCAATCTCCTCTTGGTGAGCAAAGAACTCAGCGTCTAACCCACCCTCTTTAATATACACATTGCGGCGAATCAACATACATGCACCCGATGCCCAGAAAATAGGAACAGGCGTATCATACTGACCATTATCTTCCTCCAAATGCGTGAGCAAACGCCCACGGCAATAGGGATAGCCCAAACAATCCAACATACCTCCTGCCGCACCAGCATGCTCGAAGCATATAGCGTTGCTGCCACTGGTCATTGCCTTCTCCTTAGAATGCCAACTGCGTACTTTGGGTTGGAGCGCTGCCACCTCCTCGTGCGTACGCGCGTAATCTAATAAGGTGTCCAACCAGCCGTGAGTGACTTCTACATCCGAATTGAGCAATACCACATACTCCGATTCTACTTGCGCAATCGCACGGTTATACCCTTCTGCAAAACCATAATTCTGCTCTAAGGCTATCACTCGTACCTCGGGCAATGTACGCACATACGCCAACGAATCGTCCGTAGAGCCATTATCTGCGACCACAATCTCCACACCATCCGACTGCGTATGGGCAATCACAGACGGCAAAAAACGGCGCAACATTGCTTCGCCATTCCAATTGAGTATGATTACGCTGCAAGACATTTAGAGGTGTAAAGTGTAAAGTGTATGGTGTAAAGTGTAAAGGCGGGGGGGTTAGAAGCCAAAGGAGAATGCGCCTTGTACATACAAGTTTTTGCCTTGATAGTACAATGGGCAGAACTTATCTAAATAATGCTGTGCATTGCCTATATCTTCGCTGGGGAGTGCGTTTTCCTTCAGGTTATCAAAGCCGCGTGCATGATTGTAGCCCACGGACAAGGTGAGATACATATTCGGATGCGCTTCGAAAATTCCATCGAATCGAAACTCATCATTGCGATATATGCAGTGGTCAAACGGCTTTTGCGAGATTGTCTCACCTATATTGTCTCGCTGATAAGCATAGGAGTTATACTTTGTATCATTGGTATAACTCATTTTCAAGAGCAATCCGCGCACAGGTCGATATGCCAATTCCGCATAGATAGACTGCGCATTATCGCCCATATAATGCCCCATATTATAGCTATTCGAAGTCCATGCCAATACATCTATAGAATGGGTATAACATGCGATATAGGAGCGCATAAACTCGCCCTTTAGACTCAATCCTTTGATTGGCCAACCCGACCAATTGAAGCCCACTAAATAGGAGATAGGATTCTTCTCTGGATAGCTGGGTTTGAAGCGTTTGAATTTGACTTCATCCACAAAGAACGAACCATAGAGGTGCAAATGATCTACGGGACGAACAGATACTGAAGCAAAGACCTGTGAGTTTTGGTTTTGCGTTCTGATACCCTTGGTCAGCAGGTGATCCAACGACTTGTAGAAAGCAATCGGTATCAAGTATGCTGCTTGAATGGTTTGTTCGGCATAGATAATGGAGTTACCCACAGAAAAAGACAAGTGCTTAATCGGCGTGAAAGTGAACATGTTTGCCGCCATGAACTTGTTATACGGACGGTAGTTGGCTACAGGTTCTGCACTGCCTGCTGTATGCTCCAAATAAAAATAGGTAGAATCCAGCACATTAGACACTAACCACGCATGGAAATAGTCAAACTGGAACCACTTACAGGGTGTTAGCTGCAAGGTGATCATAGGTGCCGCAGGGTTTCTACCCGATAGGATATTAGAAGCATGGTAAGCCGTTCCCCATGTGATATTCTCGCGTTGGATACCGATGCTACCCCACCAAGTATAGAGGTTGATTCCGCCTCGTGAATCGGAGAAGTCACCGCCATAATTGGCTTCTTTGTATTGCACACCTGCTAATGGTGTGAGTGCGGGTTGTTGTTGCGAAGCACCATAATGAATACGCGCACCGTATATTCGTGCCATATCGGTAGGGAAATACTTCTTACTTAGCCAATCTCCGCTCCATGAGTTATCGCGCAGGCTACCCCAAATACTGAGGTGATTGGCTATGTCCATTTGCAGTTCAGCACCATACCAACGATGGAAGATAGCACCTTTCTTGCTGGCTGTGATATTGCCGCCCAAGATAGGACGGAAACGGAGTTTGAAATTATTATCGCGTGTCTTATAACTAAACTGCGGATCTGCCAACGAGAGCGAGAAAGTACTATGGTCGGTGTATTGCACATAGTTATTGACCATCGTATCGCGC
The DNA here is from genome assembly GCA_045590995.1 of Paludibacteraceae bacterium. Classification (GTDB taxonomy): domain Bacteria; phylum Bacteroidota; class Bacteroidia; order Bacteroidales; family Paludibacteraceae; genus Colicola. The sequence goes on from JAZNRY010000003.1 coordinate 5,132, forward strand.
TCCAAAGCAAACTCATTGAGATAAAACAACAAGTCCTTCTTCTGGCGCATATTGAGTAATGTATCCGCTTGTTGCGCTTGTTCGAGCATAGCGGCTACTTGGCTGCGTGTATAAGGTCTGACGGCTGTTTGGTGGGTGATAACACCGTCTGTGATGAGTTCGTCTAAATAATCATACAAACGGGTATAACTCAGCGACACAGGAATATTCTGCGCCATAGCCCATGAGGACACACACAATACTATTATTAAAAAATACTTTTTCAACTTACAATTTATTAGGTGAGAGGGTTAATGGCTTCGTGCGCGTTTGAAAAGAATGGTATAGCATATGCGCCAGAAGTAGATGAAATCCGTCAGGAATGTACCCCTTTGTTCGCACATGGTCAGATAACGCATCTCTGATGCCTCAATCTCGTCCAGTGTCTTAGGCATATCGGCATAGAAAGGAGGCAGCAGTCCCGGCTTATGAAGGACGCGTTTTGCCTGTAGTTCTTGGCTATAGAGCGAGAAATAATGTTTCGATATAGGGCGAACACCTACTAATTTCATGTCGCCTTTGAGCAGATTGATAATCATTGGCAACTCATCCATCCAATACTTGCGCGCTATACGCCCTAAGGTAGTCACACGAATATCGTGGTTGAACTTACCACCCTCTTGCAAGGAATAGCGGTTGTAGATATACTCTTGCAGGAACTCCGAATAGGGGTGCATGGTGCGCAGTTTGTAGAACTTAAACTGTTTGCCGTTCTTGCCTACTCTATTCAGTTTGACAAAGATACCATACACACGGCGTTCGATGGTCTTAGGACGGAACTTGCGGCGTGCAATCACATAGTTGAGGTCGCCAATCTTGCGTTCGTCCACGATGTCAAAGCCACAATAGCACAAGCGTCCTAACACTTCGGCTTTACTCAACACCCGGTCTTTGCCTTCGGTGATGTCGAAATAAAAACGCGAAGTCATAAACAACTTAGGCAATACACGCTTATAGAGGAAGAAAGCAATGTAGTACATCCAACTGATAACCTTGGGGTAACGGGTCAAGATGTTGCGTTTGGTGACTGATTGTGGTTCGTAGCAGCAGACCCAGAGTCCGTTGTCAGGCAGTTTGTCATTGACAGCAGCAAACAACTTGTTCACGCCACGGATTTGATTGAGCGGCATGAAATTGACCAATGTATCATAGCGATAATTACGCAACTTCTGAATGTTATACAACTCGGTAGAACGCAGCGTAAAAGTGTTGGATGAATACAAAGTGATATGCTTTTCGAGGAAAGCGATAGCCGCAGGAGTAGCAAACTCCAAGATGCTATTGCGCAGCGCCTCTTTCTCGTCATCGGCATAGAACTTGGGTTGTTTGAGTACGGGTTGCTCCATGCGTGCAGGTGCTTCCAGCGGTTTGTCCTCCTCGTTCAAGGCATAGCGATAGGCGTGCTTGATGACCAAATAAATCAACGATATGGTCAGCATGACCAACCATATCGTAAGGAGTACCCAAATAGAGAAGTTCTCTTTAGCCAATAGCCACATATAGCCATACATCACACCAAAAGTCACAATGGCAGCAAAGAGCAGACGACGCATGTCTTTGCCCATCTTCATGTACTTAACAGGTACATATCGGTGCGAGAGATAACCCGTCAGTAGCCAAATGGCAGAAAAGACAATGGCAAAGACATCGTATTTCTGAAACGGTATCTGCGTGGACAATGGAAACCACCACAACACAACTACCACGCTGAGTATCAGCGCAACAGCATCTGCGATGAGATAATTCCAATAAGGTTTGTAGAATAGATGTCTTTGCATAAAAGATGAATTATGAGCGATTATTTGTTGTAACGCGCATTCAATCCAGCCACTACCTCGTCGGTGATGTCGTATTGCTCGCCAGCCATCAGGACATTATCTTTTGCGCTGTTGCTCAAGATGATATGGAAGCGACCATCGGCATTAAACTCTTGCAAGAAATTGCTCAACGAGTCAGCCAATTGGAGGTTGAGTTTTTGGTTCTCCAGCATGATGTCCTGTGTGAGTTTGGCTTCCAGTTCTTGCAATTCTTGCTCTTTCTTTGCCAATCGTTGTTGCTCTTTCTCTGCACGCTCACGACTCAGGAACGCATTGTTTTCGAGTTTGCGTTGAAAGTCGGCTACTTCGTTTTGGAAAGTACGCAGTTTGGTGTTCATCTTCACACGCGCATCCTCTTGTTTGCTCATGAGTTTGTCGCTTGCCTCTTGCGCAAAAGTGTAGTTCACAAGCAGGCTATCCACATTGAGATATGCTACAGGCAAGCTACCTGTATTCTCCACCGCTACTGGTTCGGCAGTAGCAGCCTTTGGATTTTTGAGTACGATTACAAACAACGCAGCCACAGCGGCTACAAGTACAACATTAATTACAATTTGAAGTTTATTCATATTAGTTTTTTTTAATTGATTGATTACTTTTTGGGCTGCCGGATACCGGATACTTGTTACTGGCTACCGGATACCGGATTCCGGATACTTGTTACTGGCTGCCGGCTGCCGGATTCCGGATACTTGTTACTGGCTGCCGGCTGCCAGATACTTGTTATTGGCTGCCGGATACCGGATACCGGATACTTGTTACTGGCTGCCGGCTGCCGGATACCAGCCATTTATACTAATTCGTGAATGATGAGTCCTGAGCGAAGTTTGGGTTCGAACCATGTGGTTTTAGGTGGCATGATATTACCCGTATCAGAGATACGCATGAGTTGTTGCATGGTCACAGGATAGAGTGCCAACGCCATCTTCATCTCGCCTGAATCCACACGGCGGCTCAATTCTTCCAAGCCACGAATACCGCCTACGAAGTCAATGCGTTTATCTGAGCGCAAGTCCTTAATACCCAAAAGATTGTCCAAAATCAAGTTAGACGAGATTGTCACATCCAACACACCAATAGGGTCTTGGTCGTCGTAGCGACCTGCTTTTGCTACCAGTTTATACCAATGTCCACCGAGATACAACGCAAAAGTATGCAAAGCGTCTGGGCGGTAGATGTCGGTACCCATGTCCATTACCTCGAAATCTGCTGTGAGCGCCTGCAAGAACTCCGTTTCGGTCATGCCATTGAGGTCGCGTACTACACGATTATAGTCCATGATATGCAACTGGTCATCAGGGAAGCATACTGCCAAGAAGTAGTTGTACTCCTCGTCGCCCTTATGGTTAGGATTTTGCAGTTTCTTCTCATTGCCTACTAACGCAGCGGCAGCACTACGATGATGTCCATCAGCAATATACATAGCAGGAATAGCCGCCATGATCTCAGTAATCTTCGCTATCGTTTCTGCATCGCGGATCACCCAGAAGGTATGACCAAAGCCGTCCAAGTCGGACACGAAATCGTATTCAGGTTCACCTGCCACCACCTTAGCAATAATGCTATCCAAGTCCTCACGATGAGGATAGGCAAAGAAGACAGGTTCTACATTCGCATTATTCACACGCACATGCTTCATACGGTCTTCCTCCTTATCGCGGCGGGTGAGTTCGTGCTTCATAATACGGCCTTCCATATAGTCCTCTACCCATGCAGCCAGTACCAATCCATACTGTGTGCGGCCGTTCATGGTTTGCGCATAGATATAGTAACATTCTTGTTCGTCTTGCACCAGCCAACCTTTCTCGCGGAAGAGATCGAACTGCTCACGCGCTACTGCATATACGCGCGCGTCGTGCTCATCCGTACCTATTTCAAAATTGATCTCAGGCTTGATGATATGATACAAAGACATAGGATTACCCGCAGCCTCTTGGCGTGCTTCCTCCGAATTGAGCACATCGTATGGACGACTGCTGACTTGCTTAGCTAATGCTTTGGGTGGTCGGATACCACGAAATGGTTTTACTTTCATAAGTGTGTAGCGTTGTGTGCGCTTTGCGCAGGTTAAGTCGCTTTGCGAGGCTGTGCACCGTTGGCGAGTTGCGTCCGCATAGCGAAGTGTATGGTTATTTTGTGGGGTTTCCCATGGCACAGGTGCCGTTGAAGATAGCGTTAGGTTCTACGGTGAGTGTTTGTGCGTAGATCTCGCCTTTCACGCGACTGGTAGCGCGCAGTGCTAATGATTGCTTGACCTGTATCTTACCGTCAATAGCCCCCATTATTTCAGCGTTCTCACACTCGATAGTACCGATGATCACGCCCTTCTCTCCCACTACCAGTTTACCCGCACATTTCACATCTCCCTCAATCGTACCATCCACACGGATATTACTATCTGTGACGATAGAGCCAATGATCTTGCTACCAATCGTTAGGGAGTTATACGCAGCCCCCGAATGTTGTTGTGTTACTGCCATATTTTTTCGTATATTTATAAGATTAATCATATAAAATGTTCATTCATTTCGAAATAGCGTGCAAAATTACAAAAAAAAATGCACATATGCAAGAGGTATATGCATTTTTTTGGATACTGGACGCCCTAAAGGGCTATTTGGTAAGGGACGGCTTTGCCTATTGGGCAATGGGCAATGGAACATATCAATTATTAAGATTGGTTGTTTTTATCCTGTGTCTATCATCGGCTTATCTTCGGCTCATCTTCGGCTGATTAGCAAGACAGAAATGGGTAGTAAAAAGCGACCGATTATTAAGATACCTTTATGCTACAAAGATACGAAAAATATGGAAAATGTGGCGAAGACTTGCGTATGTGCATTTTTTTTTGTACCTTTGCACGCTATTTTTGTAAACCGATTTACAATCACACTCATGGGAAAAGAGATACTAATCGTCATCGGAATAATCGCGGCGTGCGTAGCACTGCTTTGCGTGCGTATCATACTGCAAAAAAATGGCAAGTTCAGTAGCGAACACATATCACAAAACAAACGAATGAGAGAAGACGGCATACATTGCGCCACTTCGCAAGACAGAGAAACACGCAAAAAAGCACAAAAAAAACTACAAGTAAACCAATTGTAACATTATGAATAATAAACTAATTATCAGTATATTACTCATCATCACGCTATTCGGTCTGTCCAGTTGCAGTCTCAGCGCACGCATCAAAAAAGCCGACCGCAAATACACCATCGGTGAATACTACGAAGCGGGAGAAATGTATCGACAACTATACCGCAAAATACCCTCCAAGGACAAAAAACTACGCGCACAAATAGCCTTCAAACAAGCCGAAAGTCAGCGTATCCTCAACAACGCTCGCGCCACTTCCGCATACAAAAATGCTATCAAATACCACTACCCCGACTCCATCGTCTATCTACACTATGCGCAAGTGCTACAATACCAAGGCAAATACAAAGACGCTATCAAACAATACGACATCTACCTCGAAGCACACCCCAATGACTATGTAGCCATGGCGGGCAAATACGGTTGCACGCAAGTGGAAGAATGGAAAAAACAACCATCACGCTACAAGATTGCACTCGCCAAAGACTTCAACGAGAAACGCACCTCCAACTTCTCGCCCGCCTTCCTCACCGAAGACGGCGATGCGTTGGTCTTCACCTCCAACCGACAAGAGAAAACCACCGACAAGAAAAAGAAAATACGCACCTCACCCGTGACAGGCGCTGCCACCTTCAACCTCTACTCCACCCGCAAGAACGCGGCTGGCGAATGGGAAGACATCATGCTATGTGAAGGACTATACGCAGAGAGTGAAATGAGCGAAGAGGGTGAAAACGGAGAAGGCGGCGAAAGTGGAAAAAGCGGTTCTGCCGAATTGGGCGCATGCTGCTTCTCAGCGGACGGCAAGACTATGTACTTCACCTACTCCTGCCCCATCAACGGGCAAGACCTCGGTGCGAAAATATACACCTCTACCCGTGCCAGCGGCGAATGGGGCGAAGGACAAGAACTCAAGTTATACGCTGACAGCAGTATCACCGTAGGACACCCCGCACTCAGTGCACACGGCGACACCCTTTACTTCGTGAGCGATGCACCAGGAGGCTTCGGCGGCAAAGACATATACATGGCCATACTCAACGGCAGCGAATGGACTGACATTCAAAACCTTGGACCACAAATCAACACCGCTGATGATGAGCTTTTCCCACATATCCGACCCGACGGACGACTCTATTTCTCCTCGAAAGGACACCCTGGTTATGGCGGATTGGACTTGTTTTACGCGGAGGTGAATCCAGCATCCAGAAGCCAGCATCCAGACAGTATTCAATGGAACATCTTTAACATGGGAGCGCCGTTCAACTCGACCAACGATGATTTTGGTATCACCTTCGCAGGCATGACCGAGAATGGCTTCTTCTCGTCCAACAGAGGACAAAAGAAAGGCTACGATCAGATATACTCCTTTACGCTGCCTGCTATGGAGTTTTTAGTGGAAGGAACGATCCTCAACACCGACAACGAACCCGTAGGTGATGCGACGATTCGCCTTGTGGGAGATGACGGCACCAACATCAAAGCACAAACACGCCGAGACGGCACCTATCGCCTCAAACTCAACAAAGACACACGATACGCTATGCTCGCCACCGCACGAGGATACCTCAACGCCAAGCAACAGCTCTCTACACAAGGGCTGACCGATAGTCGCAACTACCAACAGGACTTCACCTTGGCACTCATATCCAAGCCCGTGACCATGAGTAATATCTTCTACGAGTTTGGCAAATGGACCCTCACCCCCGAATCGGAAAAAGGACTGACAGAACTGGTGAAACTGCTCAACGATAACCCCAACATAACCATCGAATTGGCAGCACACACGGATATGGTAGGTCAGAACGATGCCAACAAACAATTATCACTCCGCCGCGCACAATCGGTGGTGGATTACCTGATACAACACGGCATCAAAGCCGACCGACTGACACCCGTAGGATATGGCGAAGAGAAACCTGTAGTGGTGGACGACAGAATGCACAAACAATACCCCTACCTGCCCAAAGACCAAGTGTTGGACGAGGCATTCATCAACACCCTGACAGCTGATAAACAAGAAATATGCCACTCACTCAACCGTAGAACCGAGTTCCGTGTGCTAAAAACGACATATAATCTGTATTAACAATGAAACAATATTTAGAACTCTGCCAACGCGTACTCAACGAAGGCACAATAAAACACGACCGCACAGGCACAGGCACCAAGTCGGTCTTTGGTCATCAAATGCGTTTTAACCTCGAAGAGGGTTTTCCTTTGCTCACCACCAAGAAACTGCACCTTAAGTCCATTATCTACGAGTTGCTGTGGTTTCTGCGTGGCGATACGAATGTGAAATACCTGCAAGACCACGGTGTGCGCATATGGAACGAATGGGCAGATGAGAACGGCGAACTTGGACCCGTCTATGGACATCAATGGCGTTCATGGCCAGACTACCAAGGTGGACACATCGACCAGATAGCCCAACTGGTAGAACAGATAAAAAACAATCCCGACTCGCGCCGACACATCGTGAGCGCATGGAATGTGGCCGAAGTCAATAGTATGGCTTTGCCCCCATGTCACACTTTGTTTCAGTTCTATGTGGCAGACGGCAGGCTGAGTCTGCAACTCTATCAACGCTCAGCAGATATATTCTTGGGTGTGCCTTTTAATATCGCTTCGTACGCCCTGCTGCTGATGATGATGGCTCAGGTCACAGGTTTGAAAGCAGGCGACTTTGTACACACCTTCGGCGATGCACATATCTACCTCAATCACATGGAGCAAGTCCAATTGCAGCTCACCCGAGAGACACGATCTTTGCCAAAGATGCTCATCAATCCTGAAGTGAAAGACTTGTTGGACTTCCAGTTTGAGGACTTCACCCTTGTGGACTACGATCCACACCCACATATCCCAGGCGTCGTAGCCGTGTGAGTCATTAAGAATTTTGAATTAAGTTAAGAATATGCTGAATCTAATTGTAGCAATAGCTGAAAACAATGCTATCGGCAAAGCAGGCGACTTGCTCTGCCACTTGCCCAGTGACTTAAAATACTTCAAGGAGAAAACACAAGGTTGCACCGTCATCATGGGCGAACGCACCTTCTTCTCATTGCCCAAGCACCCGCTGCCCAATCGCCGCAATATCGTGCTTTCTGACCGCGAGGACTTCTGCTTCGAGAATACCGAAGTGGTACACTCCATACCAGAGGCACAGGCTGCTATAGCCGCTGATGAACAGGCATTTATCATCGGTGGAGGTATGGTTTATCGCCAGTTCTTGCCACTGGTGGACAAGCTATACATCACCCATATACATCACAGTTGGGAGGACGCCGACACCTTCTTCCCTGAGATTGACCCTGCTATCTGGCAATGCGTGAGCGAGGAACACCACGAAGCAGATGAGAAGAATCCATATCCATACACCTTTGCTGTTTACACCAAAAAATAACTATGCGTAACATCATTTTCATGGCTACACTGGCACTCATGGCAACGGCTTGCCACCCCAAAGACAACGCCACCAAAGCACCTATCACCAAACCCGAAATAACTATCGAGGGTGGACGACTAACCCCCGAAGCTCTGTGGGCTATGGGACGAATCAATAGTGTACACCCCGATGAGCAGTCGGGACGCGTTGCGTACACCGTTAGTTATTATAGCGTGGAGGAGAATAGATCCACTTCGTGGATAAGAGTTTGTGAGGTTAAAGGCGAAAGGTTAGAGGTTAAAGGCGAGGTTATAGGACACAGCCCTGTTTGGCATAATGGCGAGTTGTGCTATATCAACGGCGATGGACAAGTGGTAATTGGCGATAAGATTCTCACTGGTTTTGACAAAGATATAGAGGGACTCCTACTCTCTCCACAAGGCGATAAGATCATCCTGATAGCTCAGGTAAAGACCATAGCCAGCACCGCAGACAAACACCCCGACCTGCCATTGGCTTCGGGTCGCGTGGTGGACGACCTGATGTATAAGCATTGGGACGAATGGACTGAGACTGCACCTCATCCATTCTTGTGTGAACTGAAAACTGAAAACGGGAAGGTGAAAATGGTGAGCTGCCTTGACATTTTGGAGCACACCCCCTACGAGTCGCCGATGAAACCCTTTGGCGGCGTAGAGCAGTTGGCATGGCGTCCAGACGGCACACAGATTGCCTATACCTGCCGCAAGAAAAGCGGATTGGATTATGCCATTTCTACCAACTCCGACATCTACCTCTACGACATAGCAACAGGCACGCACACCAACCTCACAGAAGGCAATATGGGTTATGATACCAATCCAAGTTATTCGCCTGATGGACAATGGATTGCATGGCAATCAATGGAGCGCGATGGCTATGAGAGCGATGAGAACCGCCTAATGATTCAGCACCTGCAAACAGGCGAGCGCCAATTCCTGACACAAAGCATGGAAACCAATGTGGATAGTTATTATTGGAAAGACAATAACTCGCTTGTTTTCAGCGCCGTATGGCATGGTACTTCTCAACTCTATGAAGTCCATATCCCCTCTGCCAACTCACACCCTACACCAATCACCTGCCTCACAAGCGGTCAATACGACTATGTGACAGGCGGAAATATTGGCGATACCTACTACTGCCTGCGCCATTCGATGCGCGAGGCGAATGAGATTTTTGCTTTCGAAGGCGATAAGGCGAAAGGCGCAGTCATACAACTGACCCACGAGAACGAAAATATCTACTCACAAATTGAGATGGGTACTGTGGTGCCTCGTTGGCAAAAGACCACTGATGGCAAGCAGATGCTGACATGGATTATTTATCCGCCTCACTTCGACCCCAGCAAGAAATACCCTACCTTGCTCTACTGCGAGGGCGGTCCGCAATCGCCTGTGAGTCAGTTTTGGAGTTTCCGTTGGAACTTCATGATGATGGCTGCTAATGACTACATCATCGTAGCACCTAACCGCCGTGGATTACCAGGATTCGGCAACGAATGGAACGAGCAAATCAGTGGCGACTATGGAGGTCAGTGTATGAAGGATTACCTCTCGGCGATTGATGAGTTTGTTGCCAGCGAGCAGTATGTGGACAAAGACCGCTTGGGTTGCGTAGGCGCATCGTTTGGCGGATTCAGTGTGTATTGGTTGGCGGGACATCATGACAAGCGATTCAAAGCGTTTATCGCTCACGATGGTATCTTCAATATGGAAATGCAATACCTCGAAACGGAGGAGAAATGGTTTGCCAACTGGGACATGGGTGGCGCCTATTGGGATAAGAGCAACGAGATTGCGCAGCGCACTTTTGCCAACTCGCCACACCTGTTTGTGGACAAATGGGACACCCCTATCCTCTGTATTCACGGCGAAAAAGACTATCGTATCTTGGCTAATCAAGGTATGGCTGCGTTTGATGCTGCCAAAATGCGCGGCGTAGAAGCACAGTTGCTGATCTTCCCAGATGAAAATCACTGGGTATTGAAGCCACAAAACGGCATCCTCTGGCAACGCACCTTCTTCGCTTGGCTGGATAAATACTTGAAATAAAAAAGAAAACTATGTTACAAGGAAAAACTGCCCTTATTACAGGTGCTTCACGCGGAATAGGTCGTGCAATAGCCCAATTATACGCCAAGAACGGCTGTCATGTTGCATTCACCGACCTATGCCATGATGAGAATGTGGTATCCCTAATCCAAGAAATAGAAAGCCACGGTGTCAAAGCGCACTTTATTGCAAGCAATGCTGCCAATTTCGAAGCAGCGCATGCCGTGGTAGACGAAGTAGTGAAGACTTTCGGACAACTGGATATACTGGTCTGCAACGCGGGCATCACGCGCGATACTTTACTTATGCGCATGAACGAGCAGCAATGGGATAGCGTGCTGGAGGTAAATCTGAAATCGGTATTCAACTACTGTCATGCCGCTACGCCACAGATGATGCGTCAGCGCAGCGGTAGCATTATAGCCATGTCGTCGGTGGTGGGCATTGGTGGTAACGCTGGACAAGCCAATTATGCAGCCAGCAAAGCGGGTATCATCGGTTTTATCAAATCGCTGAGCAAAGAGCTGGGTAGCCGCAATATCCGCGCTAATGCAATTGCTCCAGGATTCATTCTCACGGAGATGACACTGGCACTACCCGAAGCCACCCGCGCAGAAATGGTGAAAATGGTTCCTATGCGCCGCTGTGGCGAAGCGGAGGAAGTAGCCAAAGTAGCACTCTTCCTCGCCTCCGACCTTTCGTCCTATGTATCAGGACAAGTCGTATCAGTCAATGGAGCTATGGGTTAATTCCCCTGCGCATTATACGCTTCTAAGGCCTTGCGGAGCACGAACACTGCTTTTGCAAGGTCTTCTTTATTAAGAATATACGCCATACGAACTTGTTGGCGACCATCTTCTGGATTGGTATAGAAACCACTACCCGGTGCCATCATCACGGTCTGTCCCTCGTACTGAAAATCGGTCAAACACCATTCGCAGAACTTATCCGTGTCATCCACTGGCAATTGCACCATCACATAGAAAGCACCCATCGGCGTGGGAGCAAACACACCAGGAATCTGATTCAACTGGTCTATCAGGAAATTGCGGCGTGCAAGATACTCATCATACACCTCCTCCATATACTCATGCGGAGTAGCCAATGCCGACTCTGCTATCACTTGACCCAACAACGGAGGCGACAAACGCGCTTGGCAGAACTTCATCACGGCATTATGAACATCTTTATTCTTCGTTATCAATGCCCCTATGCGCACGCCACAAAGCGAATAGCGTTTGCTCACCGAATCAATCAGCACCACATTCTGCTCTATACCTTCTAAGTGAAAAGCAGATATATAAGGGCGTTTGGTATAAATAAACTCGCGATACACCTCATCAGAAAGCAAATAGAGATCGTATTTCTTGACCAAATCGCGGATTTGACGCATCTCCTGCTTGGAATAAAGATAACCCGTTGGGTTGTTGGGATTACAAATGAGTATCGCACGCGTTTTGTCGGTAATCTGCCTTTCAAACTCTTCTACAGGTGGTAACTTAAAACCATCTTCGATATGCGTTTTCACCGATTTGACCACAGCACCACAAGAAATGGCAAACGCCATATAGTTGGCATAACTGGGATCGGTAACAATAATCTCATCCCCAGGATTGAGGCATGCCATATATGCAAACATGATGGCTTCGGAACCACCAGTCGTAACAATAATCTCATCGGGCGAAATATCTATACCGTATTCCGCATAATACTGCACCATCTTGGCTCTCAACGAGATACCACCTTGCGAAGGGCTATACTCCAATATGTCCTGCTGAAAATGCCCCACTGCATCCAATGCACATTGCGGCGTCTTGATGTCTGGCTGACCAATATTCAACGAATAGATATGTACGCCATTTCGTTTGGCTGCCTCAGCATATTTTGCCAACTTACGAATAGGCGACTGAGGCATATTCTGTGCACGCTTAGAAATATTCATAATTCACATTTTTATGTTTTCGCCTGCAAAATTACAACAATTTATGCATATACGCAAGACTGAACAGAAAAAAATCGTTTCTATTTGCATATGTGCAAAAAAAATTGTACCTTTGCACTCAAATTATGGCATCTAACAACTGCTACACCATTCTACACAATGCTAAACGATATTACACAATATAATTATGACACGAGATTTAGAGATTTTTGACATTATCCGCCGCGAGCGTGAGCGTCAAACCAAAGGCATCGAATTGATTGCCAGTGAGAACTTTGTCAGCGACCAAGTCATGGAAGCCATGGGCAGCGTACTGACCAACAAATATGCTGAGGGTTACCCAGGTAAACGCTACTACGGCGGTTGCGAAGTGGTGGACGAGAGCGAGAATATCGCACGCCAACGCCTCTGCCAACTCTTTGATGCTGAGTATGCCAATGTACAACCCCACTCTGGCGCACAAGCCAATATGGCTGTCTTCATGGCATGTCTGCAAGCGGGGGACACCTTCCTCGGCCTGAACCTCAGTCACGGTGGTCACCTCAGCCACGGTTCGCCAGTGAACTTCTCGGGATTGATGTTCAACGCATTGGAATACAATGTCAAAGAAGATACAGGTCGCGTGGACTACGACCAACTGGAGCAAGTAGCGCGCGAGCATAAACCAAAACTCATCATCGCGGGCGCCAGCGCATACAGCCGCGAATGGGATTACGCGCGCATCCGTAAGGTAGCCGACGAGATTGGTGCTATCTTCATGGTGGATATGGCTCACCCTGCTGGACTGATTGCAGCGGGCTTGTTGGAGAACCCAGTTAAGCACGCCCATATCGTGACCTCTACTACCCACAAGACCTTGCGCGGTCCTCGTGGCGGTATCATCTTGATGGGCAGGGACTTCCCTAACCCATGGGGCAAAACTACTCCAAAGGGCGAAGTAAAGATGATGTCTGCATTGCTTGACTCAGCCGTGTTCCCAGGCACACAAGGTGGACCATTGGAGCATGTGATTGCAGCCAAAGCAGTAGCGTTTGGCGAGGCACTAACACCAGAATTCAAAGAATATCAAAAGCAAGTACAACTCAATGCTGCTACTATGGCTAAGGCTTTGATGGACAAGGGATATAAGATCATTTCTGACGGTACAGACAACCACTCTATGCTGGTGGACTTGCGCACCAAATACCCTGATTTGACAGGTAAAGTGGCAGAGAAAGCGCTCGTGGCAGCCGACATCACAACCAACAAGAACATGGTGCCATTCGACTCACGCTCTGCATTCCAAACCAGCGGATTGCGCTTCGGTACACCTGCTATCACCACCCGCGGATTGAAAGAGAATAAGATGGCATGGATTGTAGAATTGATTGACCGTGTACTCCAAAATCCAGATTCAGAGGAGAACATCGCTGCTGTACGCGCCGAGGTGAATGCCGAAATGGTGAAATACCCATTGTTCGCTTGGTAAATCCTTTATGGAAGTTTTATTAGGTAAAACATTAGAAGAACTGCAAGCGGTGGCCCAAGAAGTTGGGCTACCGCGTTTTGCTGGTAAGCAGTTAGCAGAGTGGATCTATGTGCGCCGCGCTACTTCCTTCGACGAGATGACCAATATCTCGCTCAAAGGGCGCGAAGCACTCAAAGCCCGCTACACCATCGGTCGCCATGCACCTGTGGCAGAAGCCATATCCAAAGATGGTACGAAGAAATATCTGTTTCAGGTAGGCGAGAGGCAAAAGGCTAAAGGCGATGAGGCGATGAGGCAAGAGGCGGGATATATAGAAGCAGTATATATTCCCGATGATGACCGTGCTACGCTGTGCGTGAGTACGCAAGCGGGTTGCAAGATGGGATGCCGCTTCTGCATGACAGGTACCTTGGGGTTCCATGGTCATCTCAGTGCCGCTGACATCCTCAACCAGATTTTCTCCATCCCTGATGCCGACAAACTGACCAATATCGTGTATATGGGCGAAGGCGAACCCATGGACAATCTGGACAATGTACTCCGTTCACTCAATGCCATGACCAGCACATGGGGCTG
>JAZNRY010000004.1:0-3261 GCA_045590995.1 Paludibacteraceae bacterium
TACCGCGCTTACGGCGCACTGCCACAAATTTTTGTTTCTTTCCGAAAATCTTGCCCGATGCATTATCCACGGGCGCTAAATAAAATACACTTCCAGCCATAGTTTTGTTTAGTTTTAATTGGTTTAAAAGTTTAATGATTGATTAGTTAAGAGTGTGCACCTTTAGAACTGTTAAAACAGCACCGCAGGTGCGACTAAAACTCTTTCAACTAGCGAAGCTTACTGCTTCGCGAATACTTGCGCCACCACATACCCACGCAGTGTCACATACTTCTTTTGTGCTTTGAATTTTGCTTCGTAAGTAGCTCGTTGCTCTGGGTCCGCAAGGATAGTTGTCGCTTGCGTTTGTGCTGCTTTGAAAGCATTACGCACGGCCTGCTGCGCCTCACTGTTGCCACCGTCATAAGGGTTCTTCACGCGCACACCAATGGTGGCATTGTCTTTCTTGCGGTTGCGGAAATGAATCTCATCCGAACCCGAGAACTTCTTTTGAATCGAATCAAAAGGCGTAGAATTTTTGATAATTGCCATAGTTAAAATTTAGGTTTAATTGGTTAAATGGTTTAGTTTTTTTCTTCTGGGATCCCGCGTCTTCCGGAATTCACAAGCAAGCCGTTCATTCCGAAATCCGCTGCAAAGATACACATAAAACCCCTTTTTTGTTGGTGAATTTCACCACTTGTTACTATTTATCGCGATTTTCTTTTCGCCACAATCTGTCTCACTCGCTCCTCGCTCAAATAGAACTGTTTTCCAATCATTACATATAATTCCATCACAGGCATTCCTTTGCCTAATTGTTCATAGAAGCATTTTCGTATTGCCTTATTTCTTCGCTGAATATCTATCATAACTGTTTCCTTTATCTTACATCTAACTTCTAACAACGCAGTGGTCTAACCTCTCACAGCGTAGCGGTCTGCAAATCGTTGTTGATTTTCCCTTTCCTTCTCTGTTGCCACATGTCCTTTCCTATTCGGGCATCGTTGCACCACATATTTCCCATGCAGTTTTCGGATATAAAACCCATCCTCCAACCGTATCTTCCCGCGTATTCCTTCCACTGGTTTCTTAAATGTCACGATCATATATTCTTCTATTATCAGTCGTTTTGTTTTGCCCACCAATGACTTTTATATTGTTTTGGGGTTGCCAATGCGCCCAGCGCATTCTTCCAACCCAAACAATATGTTCATTGAATTGACAATAATTGACACCAAAATTGACTCTAATTGTCGTTCTCAAACGCGCCCTTTCTTCAATGGGGGTCCCCGCAAATTTTTAATTTGTGGGGAAATCGGAGACAGCAGTCGCCACAACGATGACGGGGTCATCGGTCAATGCGATCTGCTCGTTGACGATTAGGCGACCACCATAGGACATCTCTAGGACATCTGTGGGCTTTTTGTGTCTTTAACTGGAATCAGCGTTGCAGCCACTTTTTGAAACACAAATTTCCGCAATGTCATTTTCCGTGCCCCATATGTATCTTTCTGCAGTTGCTCGTATGCAGCGCGTTGTGTAGGGTCTGCCATGATGGCTGACACCATTTTAGTAATGATCGAGAATCGTTGCCTTTGTTTCTGTTCTTTTTCGCTGGGTATCCGTTTCGGTTTCTTGCGCATTTGATATGCGTATGTCTTTCCCGATGGTGACTTACGAAAAACCACATCACCGATTCTCCCACTGATGGTTGCAATCCCATCCATAAATGTTACTCTTGCCATAGTCTTAAAATGTATTTCGGTTACTTTTTTTTATAGGATTTATATATTGGTCATTATCGATCTCATTATTTTGTTGTTGGGCACTAATATAGCGTGCTATATTCTTCTGTCCAAACAACAAAATATCTTCTCCTTGATTTTTAATTATTTTTGTAGCCCTCACGGAGGGCGTATTTTTGTTTGAAAAAATAGTTCTTGATAGGTATCCACCATATCCAGCATATCCACCTGTTTTCTTTTCCTCGTCCCCGTACACGCGCGGACGAGTTTATATATTCTGCTGGATATGCTGGATACCTTCTTACTCTTTTAGTAATCGTTTTAGACTTGCTATTTCATCTGTATCTCTCTGATATACAAGCCATCCGCGTATCAATCGCCCTCCGATTTTAGGTCGTGTTGATTGGTATCCAGCAGCACCGAGCACCATGCCCAGTCGGCTCAGTGCCATCGGCTTCTTGATGTTGCCATATGTCACCAACCGCTCACTTATCTGTGCCGTTGTCATAAACTCTCCTTTGCCCTCCGCCGGCACATCGAATAGTATCGGCAACAACTGCTCCTCATTACTCTCATCCCTAAAATGCTGATTATGCTCCTCCAGCACCTCTATCTCATCCAAGTCGAACCAGTAACTAAACAACGGATCCTGTGCCAATGCCCATGCTTGCGCATACATCCGCTCGTAAGGTAGGAGGGTGTAAAACGGATTCTGAATACTCTCTACCTCAAAAGGCAACCAACGCCTATTGCCCGTAATATCCGTCAGGAAATCCCGCCTATTGCCACTGGCACAAAAACTCGCCAACCGGACCCTACGCTCCTTTGTGTAAGCATAGGCAGCACGCTCGTTCACATCCGTGGCGGTAATCACTGATTTGAGTTGATTGAGCTCACGGTTATTCATCGAGTCAATCTCATCTAGCGAGATAAGCCCAAACTCCGCAATACGCAGCCGTTCATCTTTGTTCAAATCGTTGCTATTCGCCAACTTACACGCATATGCACGCAGATGTGGCGGTATAAGGTGTTCCAACCAAGTAGTCTTAAAGATACCTTGTTTACCAATCAGCACGAGTACCTGATGATTCACCACCTCATCCTTCATCCAACTCGCCACCATCGCCACAAACCACTTCTTGAAGCACGCCCGCCATAATCCCTCGCCTCTCGCCTTATCGCCTTTAGCCTCATCGCCTAACGGTTTTACCGTCACTTGCTGTGCAACCCAATCAATCCAATCGGGCTGTTCCTCTGTCCACTCGCGGCACGACAACACATACTCCCTCAGCGGGTGTACATCGGGTATTAGATCCGATTGCAGAGCAGTCATCACCTCTCTACTCGTTATATTCGCATCGTACTCCTGCGCACAGTGACACACAATAGAGTTAATATCATGCTTCGTCATCTCTCGCCAATATTCTGAGCCTCTAAACTGTAGCCCCTCTGGGGCGTTCTGTAGCGAAGCGTCCTCTAAACTGTGCGCGACGCGCACTTGCAGTTTATCTGCAACAATGTCATGCCTCAGCCG
>JAZNRY010000005.1:0-18134 GCA_045590995.1 Paludibacteraceae bacterium
AGATTGCACACCTGTTACGCACCCGTGCGCCGGTCGCCGCCAGAACAAGCAAGCTTGCTCCGCGCTGCCCCTCGACTTGCATGTGTTAGGCCTGTCGCTAGCGTTCATCCTGAGCCAGGATCAAACTCTTCGTTGTAAAAATAATTTGTTTGTTTAGCTCAGAATAACCTAATCTATTGTGTACTTAATTAACGGGAACCGTATAATAAAATCGTATTACACGTTTTCAGTTTCCCAATTGAGTAGTTTCCTACTCTCTTGTACTACATCATTGATTAATCAAACTTTCAAAGATCACTGCTTGATTTCTGCTGTTTTTTAACGCTCACTCGCGTCAGTTGCGAAATCGGCTGCAAAGGTACTGCTTTTTTTTGGACTGACCAAATTTTTTAGCAACTTTTTTCAATAAATTTTGCTTTTTCTTTGTAATTGGCTGATTTTCAGCGTTACGATTTTTCAAGCAGTTTCGCAGTCTTTAGTCGCTCACTTGCGTTCATTGCGAAATCGGCTACAAAGGTACTGCTTTTTTTTGGACTGACCAAATTTTCAAGTAACTTTTTTCAACAAATTTTACACTTTCTTTGTAAGTAGCTGATTTTCAGCATTAACATTTTCAGTGCGTTTCGCTGCTGTTTGTCGCTCGCTTGCGTTAAGCGCGAAATCGGGTGCAAAGGTACTGCTTTTTGGTGAATTGACCAAATCTTTTAGGAGGTTTTTTATCAGTATTGGGATTTTGACACATCAATGTGGCAAAACACGCTTATACGCACGCATACGCGTATATATTATATAATGTACGCGCGCGAGAGAGAGAAACAATAATTCGGAATATGAACACCCCAACACCTTGCTCGTAGTGACAGCCGATTATGATAAAGCAAAATTTATGGAAAAACAAATCAGCCACACTTGGCGGCGTGGCTGATGATTGATATCTATGGGACGCATCGAACATGTCAAACTTGTCACACAAATTGGACGAGTCAGACGGGTCGAAGTAACTATGCGATTAGTGACGGTTCAAGCGTGCGCCGTCTGCCTCTGGGTAGCGGCGCTCTGGGCGTGGACCACGACGCTCTGGACGAGGACCGCGATCACCACGAGCTGGACGCTCTGGCTCTACATAACCCTCAGGTTTCTCCTTCAATGCCTTAGCACTGAGTTTGAACTTACCAGTCTTTTGGTCAACCTCCATGAGTTTGATAGTAATCTTGTCACCCTCTTGGATGCCAGTCTCTTCCATGGTCTCATAGCGCTTCCAATCGATCTCAGAGATGTGGAGCAAGCCCTCTTTGCCAGGCATGAATTCTACGAAGCAGCCATAAGGCATGATAGACTTAACGGTAGATTGATATACCTCGCCAACCTCTGGGATAGCCACGATAGCTTTGATCTTAGCGATAGCAGCGTCCATAGACTCTTGGTTGTTAGATGCAACCTCTACCTTACCACCCTCTTCGATCTCATCGATAGAAACAACAGCGCCAGTCTCAGCTTGGATGCCTTGGATAATCTTACCACCAGGGCCAATCACTGCACCAATCATATCCTTAGGAATGATGAAGCTTACAATGCGTGGAGCATGAGGTTTGAGGTCAGGACGAGCCTCTGGCATGGTCTCAACGATCTTGTCAAGGATATACATACGAGCCTCGTGTGCTTGTGCCAATGCGTTCTCAAGAATCTCGTAGCTCAAACCGTCGACCTTGATATCCATTTGGCAAGCGGTCAAACCGTCGCGTGTACCGGTGGTCTTGAAGTCCATATCACCCAAGTGATCCTCGTCGCCAAGGATATCGCTGAGGATAGCGTACTTAGTACCTTTGCACTCAGAGATAAGACCCATAGCAATACCAGAAACCGGTTTGATAGGTACACCAGCGTCCATGAGAGCCAAAGTACCTGCGCAAACGGTAGCCATAGAAGAAGAACCATTAGACTCGAGGATATCGCTCACTACGCGGATAGTGTATGGATAATCAGCAGGAACTACACTCTTGAGCGCACGGCAAGCCAAGTTACCGTGACCAATCTCACGACGACCTACACCGCGTTGTGGGCGAGCCTCGCCAGTAGAGAATGGAGGGAAATTGTAGTGGAGGAGGAACTTCTCAGAACCTTGGATAAGTGCCTCATCAATCATCTTCTCATCGCGGCTGTTACCGAGCGTAACAGTAGAGAGTGATTGAGTCTCACCACGGGTGAAGATAGAAGATCCGTGAGGTCCTGGCAGTGGTGAAACCTCGCACCAGATAGGACGGATATCGGTAGTCTTACGGCCATCGAGACGCTTGCCCTCATCGAGGATAGAGCGACGCATAGCCTCTTTCTCTACATCGTGGTAGTATTTGTTTACGAGTGCATCGATGTCATCCAACTCTACGCCAAGTGCCTCAGCACGAGCAGCCATATACTCGGCTTTCTCCGTCTTGAAGTCCTCGCGGATTTGGGTGAACATCTCCTCGCGGTGATGCTTGTTGGTGTCCGCAGCAGTAGCTTGTGCGTAAGCGCGAGCGTAGCTGAAGTCGTGAACGGTTTGACGGAGTTCATCATCGTTGATCTCGTGGCAGTACTCGCGCTTAACGGTCTTACCAAATGCCTCCATCATCTCGATTTGCGCTTGGCACTGTGGTTTGATAGCCTCGTGAGCCACCTTGATTGCCTCGAGCATATCTGCCTCGCTAACCTCTTTCATCTCACCCTCCACCATCATAATGTTATCGAGAGTAGCAGCTACAACGAGCTCGATGTCTGCTTTCTCGCATTGCTCAAAGGTAGGGTTAATCACGAACTCACCATTCACGCGTGCTACGCGAACCTCAGAGATAGGTCCCTCGAATGGGATATCTGAGCAAGCGAGAGCAGCAGAAGCAGCCAAACCTGCGATAGACTCAGGCATATCGATGCCGTCAGCAGAATAGAGCGTTACATTTACGAAAGTGTCAGCGTGATAATCGCTTGGGAAGAGAGGACGCAACGCACGGTCGATAAGACGAGCGATAAGGATCTCGTAGTCAGATGCTTTACCCTCGCGGCGAGTGAAACCGCCTGGGAAACGACCAGCTGCAGAAAATTTCTCTTTGTACTCAACGGTAAGCGGCATGAAGTCCGTACCTGGAACCGCAGTCTTTGCGGAGCAAACTGTAGCAAGAACCATGGTATTGCCGAGGGTCGCCATTACGGCGCCGTCTGCTTGCTTTGCCAGCTTGCCAGTCTCGAGCGTAATCACACGCCCATCAGGGAGAATAATCTCCTTTTTTACAATATTCATCTTATTAAAATTAGTTTTTAGCGGATACGGTTTGTATCCAAAGTTAGTTATAGACCATAAATGTCGCTGCAAAGGTACGAAAAAAAATTGACATACACAAAAAAATTTGCATATTTCCAAAAATTGTTGTACCTTTGCAGGCTTTTTGTAAGAAAGTGATCTATTTTTTCGCGAATTTATACACCTTATATATTATATAGCAATGAAGAATTTTGTAGAAGAATTGCGTTGGCGTGGCATGTTGCAAGACATGATGCCTGGTACGGAAGAACAATTGATGAAAGAGCCTACTGCTGCATACTTGGGCATTGACCCTACAGCAGATAGTTTGCATATTGGTCACTTATGCGGCATTATGATGCTCAAGCACCTGCAAAACGCAGGCCACAAGCCTATCGCCTTGATTGGTGGTGCAACAGGTATGATTGGCGACCCAAGTGGTAAGTCTGCCGAGCGTAACCTGCTGGACGAGGAGACATTGCGCCACAACCAAGCGTGCATCAAAGCACAATTGGAGCGCTTCCTCAACTTCGGCGAAGGCGAGAACGCAGCTGAACTCGTAAACAACTACGACTGGATGAAGGACTACACCTTCCTTGATTTCGCACGCGAGGTGGGTAAACTCATCACCGTAAACTACATGATGGCGAAAGACTCTGTCAAGAAGCGTTTCAACGGCGAGTGCAGCCAAGGTATGTCGTTCACCGAGTTCACATACCAGCTGTTGCAAGGTTACGACTATGTATATCTCAACAAACATAAGAACTGCAAATTGCAAATGGGCGGTAGCGATCAATGGGGCAATATCACTACTGGTACCGAACTTATCAAGAAGATGGGTGGCGGCGAGGCATTCGCATTGACCTGCCCACTAATCACCAAAGCCGATGGCGGTAAGTTTGGCAAGACAGAGAGCGGCAATGTATGGCTTGACAAGAAATACACCAGCCCATATCGATTCTACCAATTCTGGCTCAATGTGAGCGATGACGATGCGAAACGCTATATCCGCATCTTCACCTGCCTCGACAAAGAGACCATTGACGCATTGATTGCTGCGCACGATGAGGCTCCTCATATGCGTGCATTGCAAAAACGCTTGGCAGAAGAGGTGACCGTAATGGTACACAGCCGCGAGGATTACGAGGCAGCTGTAGAGGCAAGCAATATCCTCTTTGGCAATGCAACCAAAGATGCGTTGAGCAAACTTGACGAAGAGACATTCTTGCAAGTGTTTGACGGCGTGGAGAAACACGAAGTAAGTCGCGAAGACATTGAGGCAGGTATTCCTCCACTTGACTTGCTGGCTGAGAAAACCAACATCTTCCCATCTAAAGGCGAGGCACGCAAGATGATTATTGCCAACGGTTTCTCTATCAACAAAGAGAAGTTCACCGACCCACAAAAGGCCATCACCGCAGACATGCTGCTCAACGGCAAATACCTGCTCTGCCAAAAAGGCAAGAAGAATTATTATATTGTCGAGGTTAGAGGTTAAAAGGTAAAAACTGAAGGGTTAAAGGCTGGATTTTGAGGTCAAAAAGCAGAAAAATGCAGAAAAATTGCACTTTTTTGCAGAAATATTTGGTCATATCAAAAAAAAGCAGTACCTTTGCACCCGCTTTCGAAAAGGAAGTAAAATAAAACCTCACAAAATAAATCAAAACTCGTTTTGATTTAAGAGGAAAAACAAACGAAGCGCATCACTTGCGCAGCAAGTCAATTCGCGAAGTTTGTTTTGACGATGACCAATGGTATAAAGGCTATTACGTCAGATTTTGGTTCTGAAAATCTTGGTTCGATTCCAGGTTGGTCAACAAAGAAGCCCGCATGTCGGGCTTTTTTTGAGAGAAATCTCATGTGTGATGGGATACGGGCAGCCACACAAACAGCACAAAGGCGATTAGGCGAAAGGCTATGAGGCTAGAGGCTGGAATATTGCCCCACATTGAGTAACACTTTAATAAAAGAAATGAAAACTTTTGAATTGGTAGGTACTCCACGCAGCGAGTACGGCAAGAAAGCAGCTAAGGCTTTCCGCAAAGAGAACCTCGTTCCTTGCAACTTGTATGGCAATGGCGAGAATGTAACTTTCACAGTAACGGTTGATGATGTTCGCAAATTGATTTACACTCCTGACACTATGGCAGTTGCTTTGACAATCGGTGAGAGCAAGAAAATGGCAGTTATCAAAGAGTTGCAATTCCACCCAGTATCTGAGGAGTTGTTCCACATTGACTTCTTGGAGGTAACAGAGAATAAGCCAGTAACCGTAGCAATCCCTGTGCAATTGACAGGTCACGCAGAAGGTGTGAAAGCCGGTGGTAAGCTGTCGCTTGAGATGAAAAAACTGAAAGTAAACGGTATCTATACACAAATCCCTAACCGCGTAGAGATCGATGTTACCAATCTCGGCTTGGGCAAGAAATTGTATGTAGGTGCAGTAGAAATGGGCGAAGGCTTGAAATTGATGAATCCAGCGGACGCTTGCGTAGCACAAGTGAAGGCAACCCGCGCAAGCCAACAAGCAGCTGCTGCTGAAGGCAAAGGCAAAAAGAAATAATCAAGCCACTCATTAGAGCGGTAGAATAAGAGTGGAAAGGTCGTCTTTTCCACTCTTTTTTAGTTTAGAGGACGGCGCATATATAGGTTAAAGGTTAAAGGTTAAAGGTTAGAGGTTAAAGGTTAGAGGTTAAAGGTTAGAGGCAAGGATATGAAATATTTGATTGTTGGATTAGGAAACATAGGCAGCGAGTATGCCAATACGCGTCATAATATTGGTTTTATGATGCTGGACGCTTTTGCTGAAAGTAAGAATGCTATATGGGAAGACAAACGATACGGTTTTGTGGCTCGTTGCCGCGTAAAAAGCGCAGAAATCATCCTGCTAAAGCCATCTACCTATATGAACCTTAGCGGCAATGCAGTACGCTATTGGCTGCAACAAGAGAAAATCCCCGTTGAGAACATGCTGGTGCTGGTGGATGACCTTAACCTGCCCTTTGGCAGCATACGCATGCGCAAACAAGGCAGCAACGGCGGACACAACGGCTTAGGACACATACAGCAAGTGCTTGGTACACAAAACTACTCCAGACTCCGCTTTGGCATAGGCAACGACTTTAGCAAAGGCTCCCAATGCAACTTCGTACTCGGACAATGGAGCGATGAGGAGCAGAAAGCACTACCCGACCGACTGAAAATAGTCAGCGAAATCATACCCTCCTTCTGTTTGCAAGGCATGGATAGAACGATGAATCAGTATAATGGGAAATAGGTGAGAGGTGAGAGGCAGGGATTATGGAAGTACGAGTAGATAAATACTTATGGGCGATGCGGATTTACAAGACCCGATCGATTGCTACCGACGCATGCAAATGCGGACGCGTAAAAATAAATGGCGTGGAGATTAAGCCCAGCCGCTGCTTCCATGTGGGAGATATATTTACCGTTCGCAAAGGTCCTATCACATACACCTATCGCATCCTGCAGCTCAGTGGCAACCGCTTAGGCGCAAAATTGGTGCCCGAATACCTGCAGGACATCACTCCTAAGGAACAATTAGAACTCTTGGAATTGGCACGCTATGCTGCCCAAAGCGGACGCGACCGAGGAACAGGACGACCTACCAAAAAAGACAGACGAGATATCGAACAATTTTTCTCGGACGACTACAACGGATTATTTGACGACGATTATGATTTTGAAGAAAAATAATATTGCCGAGTACATCCTATACCTCTGGCAGATAGAGGATTACTTACGCGCATTCCCGCAGCAGGCAGAAGCCAATCAAGAGTTGCAGGACCTATACAACATGATGCACCAAGAAAACATCATGGCAGGTGGACATTTGCAATTGGCAAAAAACGCCCTATCCGAATTGGAAGAACTGCATGAAGATATTCTCCAACAAGAAGCCACTTATCGTGCTGCCATGCTTCGCCTAACTCCCGCGCTCAACCTACTAAAAGCCAAAACCAACACTCCCACCATGAGTGATATAGAAGCATGCTTGACATTACTCTATCAAGTCTTGCTGCTACGCTTGCAACAACGCGAGATTAGTGCCGAAACTGCAGAAACACAAAAACAAGCAACTCAAGTGCTGCAATACCTGAGCAAGACCTACCGCAATCAAGAATGACCATCAAAGAACGATATGAGGGTGTATTGAGCCAATTAGCCAAAGAATGGCCTGCGGCAGATAGCGAACTGCATTTTGAGAATGCCTATCAGTTGTTGGTGGCAGTCATGCTTTCTGCGCAATGTACAGACAAGCGCGTGAATATGGTTACGCCTGCGCTTTTTGCGGCATACCCGACTGTACAGGCACTGGCACAAGCAACAGCAGAAGCGGTATTTTCGTACATCAAATCGGTGAGTTATCCTAATAGCAAGGCAGAGCATTTGGTAGCCATGGCAAAGCGTGTTGTGGAAGTGTACGACGGTCAGATACCCGACACCCGCGAAGAATTGCAAACATTGGCGGGTGTAGGTAGGAAAACAGCGAATGTGGTGTGTGCAGTGTGGTGGAACCAACCCACGATGGCGGTTGATACACACATCTTCCGCGTGGCAGAGCGTATTGGACTGACTACCAATGCAAAAAATCCGTTGGATAGCGAAAAACAATTGATAAAACATATACCTGAAAACATCATTCCCAAAGCCCATCATTGGTTGTTGTTGCATGGGCGCTATACCTGTCAAGCGCGCACGCCGAAGTGCGAAAAATGCGGTTTGCAAAAACTATGCAGGTATTGGAAAAAAAAACAAGGCAAAAAATAGCCACACGCACCGCACTATTACCGCACAATAACCGCAGAATAACCGCACAATTCCTGGCGGTCATTTTAGCCCGCAAAAAGCTCCAAAAAAAGCAAGGGATAAAAAAGGGATAAACTAAAAATCGCTTTTTCGGCGATTTTTTTTGCGCATATCAAAAAAATGTAGTACCTTTGCAGCGCGAAACCCAACGAAGGGATGTCTGCACATCGGCGGAGGGTTTTGCAGACATATTTAAAAGGCGTTTATTGCGCTTCGTTCTGACGAGTTGAAATCTCGCAAATTTCAGTACATTCAGGACTTAGCAACGATAGATGCCCTACGGGATATAGATTATCCTTCTTGTGCCTATTTTGGTATGTCTTTTGCGTATATGCGTATGCGCATACGCGTACCTTAACTAAAAAAAAATAGCACGAGAGTATTTTATATTCGGCGTGGGCTTCGCGTTGTCGGTTCTAATGTACAAGGCAATGCGAGAGCCTCAACTCGTGGAACTGGCAAAAGGCAAGTTCCGCGCTTTTTTTGCACCCTATATGGGAGTAATTAGACTAATTGAATGAACTATACAACAATGAAAAAACTACTATTTTTGCTGCTTTTGGCAATGTCGCAAATGGTTATTTGTGCGCAGGATGTACCGCAATGGGTGCAGAAAAAGCCCCGCCCTGCGAATGACACATACCTGTATGTAGTGGAGCGCGGTGTAGGCGCCACCGAGATGGAGGCACGCAATCGCGCTATGGGATTGGTATATCGCAGCACAATAGAGCGTTTGGCTTTGCCTATCAATTTGGCAAGTATCAACGAGGCAATTAATAATGGTAGCAACTACGGCGATAATGCAGAAGTGATGAATATACCAGTAAACAAAGTGTGTGAGTACATTCAACAGGAAGCAACTCAATACGCAGTATATGTACTATGCCAAGTAGCGCAATACGGCAATAGAGAGGCTCGATTCACCGCATTTACCCAATGTAATTCATTCGTTGAAAAACAAGATGTTGCACCCTTTTGGTGCAATGATACTTGGCGAGCAACAAACTATCCACGCGAACAGTATGTACAGGGATTTGTAATAGGCACGATACAAGCAGGCGAGACTATTGAACAAATGTACCAACGCTTAAAAGAGCAAGTCCAAGCAGAAGCCCTGCAAAATATCATCGCCACACAAAATGCAACAGAAGATATTCCTAATTTATCCGTTGAGAGTTGGCATAATCCTCAAACGAATGAGGTCTTTGCTTTTGCATGGGCAAAGAAAGAGGATTTAATACGCACATTGACAAAGCAGATTATTAGTCATATTACTCGCGCAGAAATGGCAATAGAAGAGGCAGAGGGCTTGTTGGCAGAAGGCGAAAAAGGTGCGGCACGCAAGGCGATAGCCAAAGCCATTGAATATTTGCAGCAAGTAGAGGAACAGCAAAAAGTAGTACAAAGCGTGGACGGCAATACCGAAATGGAAGATATTGCTTTTGCAGAGAGTAACGCACTCAAACAACGAGCAACAGCATTGTATCAGCAATTGAAGCATGGAGTGGCTGTGTATATCGGTGGAGAGATTACTATTTTCGATAAATCATATCCTACTTTCATAAACCAAATCAAACAACAGATTTCTGGTATAGGTTGCACTTTTACCACGAATGAGGCGGAGGCAGATTGGGTAGTTCGGTTGCAGGGAACAACACAAGAGTATAATACCCTGCAAAAAAAGTCGTACAGCGCATTTGTTGTTATGGCAGAAGTCGCAATAGAGATAGCCAAGCAGGGGCAGATTATTTATTCGGGCAATGTGAGCCAAAAGGGTGTTCACACAATTAATACAGAACAGGCTGCCAAAGAGGCATATTCAGAAGCAAGTAAAGCAATTGCAGCACAAATCAATGAAATAATAAACAACTAAAATACAAACAATTAAACAATTACAACAATGAAAACAAAAACTCTTTTATTCATTCTGTTGCTTTCCTCTGCAATGGTATCAGCCCAAGTGAAGCGCGTGGCTATCCTTGAAACTGTGGACAGAGAAAACAAGGTGTCGTATGCAAACAAACTGATTCTGCGTGCGAACTTGAGTAAGGCAATTACACAAACTTCTGGTTATGAGGCGTATGATCGTACTGACATTGATGCAATCATGGGCGAGCAAAACTTCCAACGCACAGGTTTGGTAAGTAATGAACAAATCAAACGATTGGGAGAAATGACAGGTGCAAACTATATTCTTGTAGCAGAAGCCGTTGTTGTTGATTCTAAAAATATGTTTATTACTGCCAAGTTGTTGGATGTGGAAACAGCGCGTACCATTATGACGGATAACTTGATGATGGGTACGAGTGCCGATGCAATTCAAGAAGGGTGTATGGTACTTGCTAAAAAACTTTTTCACGAAGAAGTGAAGAAAGAAGTGATATTGGTAAGTGATAATGATGAAGCCAAAGTGGAGACACTTTCTTTTGAAGATAAATTGGTACGCCATACAAAACAAGAGCAAAAATTGTTAGGAATGAAAAAGTATTCATATGGTGCAACTCAAATGGATGAAAAAGCGTTTCGCATATTTATGCAAAAGAATGATCGAGAAGCATATCTGAAGTATATGCAAAGTCAACAATTGATTTATGCTGGTTGGGGAACATTTGGTGGCGGAACACTTCTTTGGATTACAGGTACAGTAACGATGGCAACGATGCATAAGGATGACCATAACAGATGGGCAGCTGGAGTATCGATGATTGTTATAGGAGCCTGCGCTTCCATACCAGTGGGTATCCCACTTCTTTGTGTAGGTTACACACGCCCAAAAAACGCAATCAAAATGTTTAATGAGCAAAATAGTAAGCAACAAGCACCTATTACGCTCAATCTCCAAGCAAGCCAAAATGGCATAGGTTTGGCATTGAATTTCTAAGAACCGAAAGTTATATTACTAACTTTTAGCAATCCGCATAATCGAGATAGAAATCGGTTATGCGGATTTTTTCATGGGGGTACTGTGAACATCAGAGTGGTAACGAAGTGGTAAGCAAAGATGTCGCATGCCTGTTTTTGCACAAAAAAAACAGATATACATAGGATACGGATAAGATATAGATTGGCTTGCAAGAAAGAAATCTATCTTTTTTTTTGCAGATATTGTTCGCATTACTTGCGTATGTGCATTTTTTTTTGTACTTTTGTGCGATTTTTAATTGGGATTTTTCGTGCAAGAAGAAAACAATGTCCATATAACGAGCGAAGACGGTGTGAATAACACCCTCGAAAACACCCAACCAATGCCAACCAACACAACCAAACCAAGAAAATGGTTGACACCGTTGGTCGTGGTATTGATTGCTCTTTCACTGCTTATCGGTGGTACACTTTTGGCTCTGTACAACAGCAAAGTGCAGACTTACATCGTAGGACAAGTAGCCGAAAAATTATCCGAAAAACTTAGTGCTGATGTGAGCATTAAGCACATTCATTACCGTCCGCTAAACCACTTAACTGTTGATAGTCTATACATCAGCGATCAACAGCGTGACACCCTGCTTTTCGTAGAACAAGCCGACATTAGCATAAACCTACTTGGTTTAGTAGATGACCGATTGGACCTAACCGAAATAGCATTGAAGCGCCCCTATATAAACCTTCAATCTACGAAAGATTCTACACTGAACTGCCAATTCCTATTGGACATGATGCAGCAGCCAGATACCACAACATCTTCTCTGCGCGTAAATATAGACAAACTACAATTAACAGATGTACGCTTCCGCTACAACGAGTTGCTGGTAGATCAACTGCACTTAGATTTGACATTACCCGTATTCAGTAGCGACTCATTGGATATTCGCATCAATCACCTTGCACTGCATGCACAACTGGACCAATTGGATGCCGAATTCAAAGCCACTTTGCATGGCGACCTTGATTCCATTTTCGCCGACGAGATGTTGTTGGTGTATAGAGACCAACGCATTTTTGATGGCGATATAGCTATTTATCATCCTACGAAATTAGACTCGCTATATGTGCAGGCACACTGCAATGACCTATATTGCAATTATGCCCTACTCCAAGATGCCCTATCACAATTGCAACGAAAACCTATTCACCTCCCTGAACTAATCGCTAAATTAGGTCAAGTGCATTATCATGGTGTAGTAAATGGAAGAATAGAACATTTGAACTTGCATGGTGCTTTTACCTCAGCATTAGGCTCTATGAAAGTAAATGGCTATTTAGAAACAGACTCCACTTTACAACACATAGACTTTGTCGGACATCTATCAACAAACAAATTTCAAATAGGAAAACTACTAAGCCAAAAAGATTTAGGTTCGATTTCGCTACAAGCCCATGTGGATGGCAAAATCGACACGACACAACTCACACAATGTATTGCCCAAGCCGATATTCATCACATAGAATATCGTGGTTATACCTACAAAGACATACATTTCGACGGCGTGATGGGGGTAGAAGAAGTGAGCGGCAAACTCTACATCAACGACGAAAACATATCACTGCAACTAAGTGGTTTAGCCGACTGGTCCTCAGAAGACACCCGTTTGGACATCACAGCCCGAATAGCCGATTTTCGTCCGCATGCCATCCACCTAACAGAACAATATCCCGATATGGCTATCGGCGCTACGACATACATCAGTCTATTCACCTCTGGCGCACAAAAACAAATGTTGGACAACCTGACTGGATACATGATTATTGACACATTGAGCGTAATCAACGGACAGAAACAAGCAGTCATGGAGCAACTGAAATTGAACATTGACAGTTACTTAGAAAATGGCAAGCCTGCTCACAAAATGTACCTACAGTCAGATTATCTGACAGCAAGCATCTCAGGAGAGTTCCAATACACCACCCTACCCCATACTATTCAAAATATACTACACACCTATTTACCATCCATCATAGAGAAACCTAAAACAACCAATACATACTCCAACCATTTGGATTTTTATGCCTATTTTAGGGAATTAGAAACCATTACTCATGCTTTAGACCTCCCTATATCTCTCCCATCTTATCCTACCATAAAAGGATTTATTCACGAAGACATAGCCCAATTGGGACTACAAGCCCATATACCTCAAATAAGTACAACGGGTACACAAATAGAAGACTTGACAGTATCCATCGATAATGCTAACGAGGATTTGGGAGTGGCTGTCTATATGTATAATCGTTTGCCAAAAAACAATCCGACCGCTGCTAAAATTGGTGATGTAAAGTTGAGAATGAACCTCAATGCAAGGAACGACTCGTTGGACATGAAAATTCAATTGGACAACACCGATAGTGTACGCAATGAAGGTGTCATACATGTATCTTCCCAACTAAAACAATACGCCAATCAGCCTCTATTTGACATGCATATCCATCCAACAAACATCGTTCTTAATGACTCTTCATGGACCATAGCAGAAGCAGATGTTTCCTATATAGTAGCAGATAAAAAGATTCACATAAATAATTTTTCACTCAATACGGACTACCAAACCATCGCAGCTCATGGTACCGCCTCCCCCCAAATAGAAGACTCAATAACCGTAGAACTACGCAACATTGATTTGCAATACTTATTAAGTTACACTTTGGCAGGCGAAGCAATCTCAGTACAAGGACCGCTTACAGGTTGGGCAACATTATATGGCTTATTTACCCAACCAATGGTAGAGGCCGAAGTATCCATACCGCAAGCAGGACTAAACAATACTTATTTAGGCAACTTAACAGCACAAGCATATCTTGATCGAAAAGAGAATACTATCATTATTCATGGTGAGGCTATAGACTCTACAGACCACAAAGTTGTGGAAGTAGAAGGAAAAGTAATTCCTGCCGACAAATGGTGGGGATTAGACATACACTGCGATAGCGTAAACATTCATCTGATTGACTTTTGGACGCACGACTTCTTTACCAATCCACAAGGACGAGCTTATGGTGACTTGCAAGTGTTTGGACAAAATCGCAAAACATGGGTTACAGCTGCCATCTTAGGTAAAGATGCACAATTAACAATACCACAATTAGGAAGTACATTCTACTTTAGCGATTCCGTATTCATGGATTCAACAGCCATACGAATTCCCAAAGTCACATTGTATGACCAAGAAGGTAATCAAGGCTTATTCAGCGGAAATATCACACATACCAATTTCTTGAATTTCCAATATAATCTCAATGCACATGTGGATAATATGCTTGCACTGAATCTACCATATGATCCGCAAGCATTATTCTATGGTAAAGTTCATGGAACAGGAGATGTTAATATCAAAGGAGATGACCACGAATGCAAAATAACGGTAAAAGCCCGCAGCGAGGCTAATACCAGTTTCTATTTGAGTGTAAACACAGCATCGGTAGCCTCCAACTCTTCATTTATTCACTTCAAAGAACCTAAAAAAGCCGATAACATTCTACATTTGCTGGAAGAACCAGTTACCCCCACCCCTGTAGAAGTTCCGAACAGAGCCAAACTCTTATTATCATTGCAATTGGAAGTAACCCCCACAGCGGATATCAACATCAAGTTAGGTGGCGATGATGGTATTCGTGGTAGAGGCGAAGGCAACCTGAAAATTACTTATGACGACTCTTCAGAGGATGTTCAAATGCTGGGTACTTATACACTACAGTCAGGCTTATTCTCCTACGCATTAGGAAACATTGTTAGACGCAATTTTGATATAGCGGAAGGTAGTCAAGTAGTATGGAGTGGCGATCCGTTATCTCCAACCGTGGATATTACTGGTCGTTATCATACGACTGCTTCTTTGCGGGACCTCTTTGGCAGTGAATTTTCGCAAGTGGCTACCAATCGTTCATCCGTACCTGTCAATTGTGTGTTATACATGACAGATCAATTATTTAATCCTTTATTGAAATTTGCAGTAGAACTACCCCAGTCGGATGAATCTGTGCAAAGTCAAGTAAATTCAATCATCAATACCGAAGAGATGTTGATGCGACAGGTTATATACCTCCTTGTTTTCAACCGCTTCTACACAGCAGATTACTTGCAAAACACACAAACCGTAGGTCTTAACGAGACATACTCGTTGCTATCATCAACCATTACAGGACAAATTAATTCTTGGTTGAGTAAACTGACGGACATCTTCACCATGGGATTTAACTTCCGCACCGATGGCGAAGGTGAAACAGCCTCTCAGGAATACGAAGCAAACTTCCAAATTCAACCTGTACGACAGTTGGTTATCAATGGTAATTTTGGCTATCGATACAATGATTTAAGCAATCGCCCATTTTTCGGTGATTTGGATATAGAATACTTACTAACTCCGAATGGCAAACTACGAGCAAAAGCATACACGCACACCGTGGATAAGTATTCCCTGAAACAAGCAAATACTGTTCAAGGATTAGGTTTGGTATTCAAACACGACTTTAATTGGAAACTCCCCAAACGGAAAATAACACCCCAAGCAGAAGACACTATCCAACAACAGGTTGTTCAACCAACAGATAGTATTCAACCATAAAAAGCTTATTTGCCTATGTTAATTAAATGTTATGGAGCAGCTCCATATGGAATAGATGCTGTGATAGTAACTATTGAAGTGCATGCTGTACCTGGCTTCGAATTTACATTGGTAGGTTTGCCAGACAATGCCGTCAAAGAAAGTCATGAGCGCATTATCGCAGCATTGACCGTGAATGGCTATAGCAAACCACGCCATACACTAACCATAAACATGGCTCCTGCAGATATTAAGAAAGAGGGAGCTTCTTATGACCTCCCATTGGCTATAGGCATATTAGCAGCAGAAGAAGAAGTCAAGACACAACTTTTAGAACAATATCTTATCATGGGCGAATTGTCGCTGGACGGTTCGTTACAACCCATTCAAGGTGTATTACCCATCGCCTTAGCTGCTAAAAAAGCCGGATTTAAGGGTGTTATCTTACCCGCAGGCAACGCACGCGAAGCGGCTGTAGTAGAAGGTTTGAATGTGTTTGGGCTGAGTCACCTGCGTGAAGTGGTGCATTTCTTGAATGGCACACAAACATTTGCAGCCACTCATGTGGATACCGCAGCGGAATTTCAGATGCATGCGTTCTCCGCAGACCTTGATTTCTCCGATGTACGAGGGCAAGAAAATGTTAGGCGCGCAATGGAAGTAGCAGCCGCTGGAGGGCACAATATGCTAATGATAGGTCCTCCTGGTGCAGGAAAAAGCATGATGGCTAAGCGCATGTCATCCATTCTCCCTCCGCTGACCTTAGATGAAGCATTGGAGACGACTAAGATTTATTCCGTAGCAGGTATGATGACCCGACGCAAAGAACAAAACGGAATGACAAGTGCCTTGATTGTACAACGACCATTCCGTAGTCCACATCATACAATAACCGATGTCGCCTTAGTAGGTGGAGGTAGCAATCCACAACCCGGAGAGATAAGTTTATCGCACAATGGTGTACTATTTCTGGATGAGTTGCCAGAATACAAAAGAAGTGCGTTAGAGGTAATGCGCCAACCGCTTGAAGATAGACATATCTGCATTACGCGAGCAAAAGTGCGTGTGGATTATCCTGCGGGATTTATGTTAGTTGCCGCCATGAATCCATGTCCTTGTGGGCATTATGGAGAAAATAACCCAGCGCATCCTTGCACTTGTACCCCCGCACAGATTCATCGTTATATGAGTCGCATATCAGGACCTTTATTAGATCGCATTGACATACAATGCGACATACAGCCTGTTCCCTACTCTACGCTCAAAGAGACAACCCCCAGCGAAAGTAGTGCAACCATTCGCGAACGCGTAATACAAGCGCGCACCCTACAACAACAACGCTTCGCAGAATACAACAAAACCGCCAAAACGCCAATCCACTGCAATGCGCAAATGACACCAAAGTTGGTGCGTACCTATTGCGCTTTAGATGCGGCAGGTGACAAGCTATTAGCATATTCTATGGATAAATTGGGACTATCCGCTCGCGCATACGACCGTATATTGAAAGTAGCACGCACCATAGCTGACTTAGCTGGTAGCGAAAACATTTGTTCCACACATTTGATGGAAGCAATTTCTTATCGTAACTTAGATCGTAGCGATTGGTTGTAATCACAACGCTAAGCGGAATCCAATATCTACCTTCTTATCCGTTTCTACTTGTCCGTTTCTGACTGTTACACGACAGTTATTTGCGTCATATGCCCAACTACCGCCTCGTACGACACGGCGATTGGTAGTTGAAGAATCGGGTCCAACGGGATTGATTTGGGAAATAGGACTATATGCTCCATACCAATCTTGACACCATTCCCATACATTACCGCCCATATCATAAAGCCCCAGTTCGTTCGATTGCTTGAGCCCAACGGGATGTGAACTACCCAAACTATTATCTCTATACCACACGACTTCATCTGGATTGTCACTACCTGCATACAGTTTTCGCTGTGCATTCTTACCTCCGCGTGCCGCATACTCCCACTCCGCTTCCGTAGGCAGACGGAATGTAGCACCTGTAAGAGCATTGAGTTTGGTCAGGAATAACTGGCAATCTTCCCAACTAACATTATCAACAGGATTAGTCGGGTCGTTTTGGAATTTGCTTGGAACTGAATCCATAACGGCTTTCCATAACTCTTGTGTTACTTCCGATTGACCAATAAAGAAGTCAGACAAGGTGACATAATGCATTGGCTTTTCCCAATCATAAGCAAGGTCTTTATGCTCAGAAGTGGCCCCCATAAGACACGAACCACTATCCACTTTAATCATAGTGAATGACACTCCGTTCACTTCAAAATCCAACCGTTCTTTATCCATAGGAATCTCCAACTTTTTGACAGATGCCATTGCTGTATCTTGTAGAACCTCTACTAAACGGAAGCCCAAGTCAGCGTGTCTATCGTCAATAGCATACCCATTACGATACGCAACACGATTCAATCGTGCTGGTGTAAGCGCACTTCCGCCTCGTACCACTCGATAGGAGCCAGAGGTAGGACCTTGTGGATTAGTCAGTCCATTACCCTCGTAAGTTCCGTACCAATCTTGACACC
>JAZNRY010000006.1:0-12411 GCA_045590995.1 Paludibacteraceae bacterium
GTTAGTATTGAGCAGATAGTAGTGCGGAGTGAGTGAGTGGTGCGAGCACCACGATTGAGCGACAATCTGCTAGATGCCAATAATAAACCAAAAGATCATAAAAGTGTTTAATGTATACGTCCTTTAATGTTACGAGTAAAATGTGCAATTTTTAAAAGAAACCTCACATTGACGACAATTGTTTTAACAAATCCCTGAGCGCCCAATGTGTTGTTTTGGGCGCAATAGTTGTTGAAAAAATGTTGTTGGTGTTGTTGATTAAAATAATCCTTGTTGTCTTTCGTTATAGTGTCAAGTCTGTTGCAGCATACATATTTTTCCTTGTCGCGCCAGGAAGTTGATTGGCGCGAAAGTTGTTTATGTTGTTTTTTTCTAATAAATAATCCTTGTTGTTTTTCGTTATAGTGTTTTGCCAGCCCGTTTAACCCGAATAATCGTTAGCCCATCGCGCAGGGGCAATATCACTTTCTCCAGCCGCTCGTCTTGCATCACTTTGTCGTTAAACGCGCGCAGGGCAACGGTCTGTTTGTCTTTGTCGTAGGTAGATTCGATGATATGTCCGTCCCACAAGGTGTTATCAGCCAATATCCAACCACCCTCGCGCATCAGTGGTAGCACCAGATCCAAATAATCGCAGTACTCCTTCTTATCCGCATCAATAAACACGAGGTCAAACAACTCCTTGCCTTTACACTTTACACCTTTCACCTTCAACTGCTGTAGCACAGCCTTCGCATCCCCAATCACCAGTTCCACTTTCTCTCCCAAAGGCGAAAGGGCTAAGTTGCGGCGAATCATATCCTCCAGTTCATCGTTGTGCTCGATGGTGAGGAGCGTGCCGTCTTCGGTCAGTCCCTCCGCCAAGCACAGAGCCGAGTAGCCCGTGAAAGTCCCCAACTCCAATATGTGTTTGGGCTGAATCATCTGGCTAATCATACTCAGCACGCGCCCTTGCACATGTCCAGACAGCATGCGCGGGTTGATGAGTTCGAGATGAGTGCTGCGGGTAATCTTTTTCAGAGCATCGCTTTCTGGCGACGAATGTTGTTCGATATATTCTGCAAGTGTCATAGTGATTTTTGCTATTTGACTGCAAAAGTACAAAAAAACTTGCATATACGCAAAAAAAGTTGTACCTTTGCACCCATATTGAACAATTTTGAACTATATTGAACAACTTTGAACTATATTGAACAATGGAAAAAGTAATCAGTGGCATTCGCCCTACGGGCAATTTGCACCTTGGTAATTATTTTGGTGCAGTGAAGAGTTTTGTGAAAATGCAAGAGGAATACAACTGTATGTTCTTCATCGCTGACTGGCATTCGCTCACTACGCACCCTACACCAGAAAACATACGCACTTCCGTTCGCACCATTTTGGCGGAATATTTGGCTTGTGGCATCGACCCTCAGAAAGCACCTATCTATGTGCAGAGCGATGTGAAGCAAGTGCTGGAACTCTATCTCTACCTCAATATGAACGCCTATTTAGGCGAATTGGAGCGTGTGACTTCGTTCAAAGAGAAAGCACGCAAGCAACCCGACAATGTGAACGCGGGTCTGCTGACCTACCCCTCCCTCATGGCGGCGGACATCTTGGTGCACAAGGCAGACAAAGTGCCTGTGGGCAAAGACCAAGAGCAAAACATGGAGATGGCGCGCCTCTTTGCTCGCCGCTTCAACCGTATTTATAATGTAGAATACTTCAAGGAACCTGAGTCTTTCCACTTCAATGCCAAAGCAGTGAAAGTGCCTGGCTTGGACGGCAGCGGCAAAATGGGTAAGAGCGAAGGCAATGCTATCTACCTCTGCGACGATGAAGCAACAATCAAGAAAAAAGTGATGCGTGCTGTCACCGATGCAGGACCTACCATGCTCAACCAGGTGAAGCCAGAGCCTATCGAAAATCTCTTTACACTCATGCAACTTGTTTCTACACCTGACACCTACGATTACTTCAACGATCAGTACAACAATATGGCTATCCGCTACGGCGATATGAAGAAGCAACTCGCTGCGGACATCAATGCTTTCTGTGCGCCAATCCGCGAGCGTATCCTTGATTTCCAAAACAACGAGGAGTATCTCTTGAAGGTAGCCCGTGAGGGAGCTGAAGCTGCATCTGCCAGCGCTGAGAAGACCATCCACGAGGTACGCGAGATCATCGGCTTCCGCAACTAATCGCTTTGGCACAACTTTTGCTGAAAGACCATTAACGACCTTAAAGTCCTTAATGACCTTAGTGTCCTTACTCGTATGAAACGCTGCATAATCATATTAACCGTTGGGCTATTGATTCCGAGCCTTGTCGCCTTGTCGCCTCTCGCCTCATCGCCTAACACCCTCCTTTCAGGGAGAGATAGGGCAGGCCTATATACCGATGATTCCTACTATTGGCCTTTGCTGGACACCATCGTGCCCACTGAGCCAGTATATGATCGCAATGCACGCGAGTTCATCTTCTTAGAAGATACAACCCAATACCCCGATACCGTAGTCATGCGCATAGTAGAAAATTGAAAAATCTCCTTGAGCGCGGCAGGGAGTTGATTGCCGCGCAAGTTGTTGATGTTGTCTTTCTATAATATGAAACACCTTTCCTACATATTAATAGTTGTATTCTTAGCTTGTTCTTATACACTGAGAGCTCAAGATGTGCAGCGCTTCTCCGAACGCCAAATCATCGGTACGGCGCGTTATGTAGGTATGGGCGGCGCAATGACAGCTA
Source organism: Paludibacteraceae bacterium (assembly GCA_045590995.1). Taxonomy (GTDB): domain Bacteria; phylum Bacteroidota; class Bacteroidia; order Bacteroidales; family Paludibacteraceae; genus Colicola. Next base: position 2,731 of record JAZNRY010000006.1, read on the forward strand.
TCGGTGGCGACCCATCGGCCGTGTTGGACAACCCTGCGGGATTAGGACTATATCGCCGAAGCGAGATTACATTGACTATTGATGAAACAATAGACAATACGACACAACGCTATACCTCTCTAAACAATTCCGCACAACGCTACACCCGCTCACGCTTCGCTGCGCCACAAGTGTCGGCTATATGGTCGTGGGGCAATCCGACCAAGCAACGCGGACTGATTTACAACAACCTTATGTTCTCCATCAACCGTCTTGCTAACTACAATCGCGATGTGGTGGTTAATGGGCAGAATACGGGCATGGTGGAAACCATTTGCCTGAAAACGAATGGTTTACCTGAAATGGATTTAGTGCCAGACGAAACAACTCAATACGATCCATGGAACAACGAAGATATTGGTTGGCTCAGTATCTTAGGATATGAAACCTATCTGATTGATCCTGCTGATAATAATCAATGGCAACCTGCTGTTAATTTTACGGACGGCTCCTTGTCTGTGGCTGAATCAGGCAATTCCGACCAATACGCTCTCTCATGGGCGGGAAATATCAGCAATCAGTGGTATGTAGGCGTTGCCTTGAATATCCCCACGATTAGCTATACCAAAAACATATCGCTTGTAGAAACAAATCGTCTTAATTCTGCCGAATTGCGCTCTATGTTTCATGTTTCGGGTGTGGGGGTAAGTGGTTCATTTGGTATTATTTATCGTCCGTTACGCGCACTGCGTTTGGGAGCTTCTTTTCAAACCCCTACTGTAATGAGTCTTTCTATGCAAACGGAAGGTGATATGTACACAACTATTGCGGGAGAGGATTACAAACTCTTGACGCCTGCCAGTGGTGTCCATACGATGAAAATGTCTTCCCCGCTTCGTACGAGTGTGAGCGTTGCTGGACAACTGGGCAATATTGGCTTATTAGCGTTGCAGTACGATTATGCGCACGCCATGAGGGATAAAGAGGGCTTTATGCAGATGGATGATGTCCATACGCTACGCATAGGAGCGGAAGCACAAGTCATACGCGGATTGTTCCTCAATGCGGGATATGTCTATGAGTCTTCATTCATAAAAGAAGAACAACCAGTAGGATTGGATTATTATTCCATTCGCACCGACATAGACTATCGCTACACGCAGAGTACGCAATATGCCAGTGTCGGTTTCGGCTATCGCGGCGATGCCATTGTAGCGCAGTTGGCGTACCAATACCGTTGGCAAACGCTTCACCAGTATGCCTCTGAGTGCCAACTCCTCCCCATGGAGGTCGGCACCCATTCCCACCGCATCGTAGCCACGCTGGCATGGAGATTTTAGGCGAAAGGCAAAAGGCAAGAAATAGCGGCAGAGCCGCATACTACCTGCCTTTAACCTTTAACCTATAGCCTTTAACCTCTATACTTTGGCACAGAATTTGTAAAATAGGATAATATAATCCAACAGCGAGCATCGCGAGCGGTCTTAAAATACTTGTTGCATTGCCCAGAACCGGAAAACTCAACACATAAATTTTTTCCGAGAAAGGTGCTCTTTCCAATGGCGTGCTAATACTCTGCGCGGTGACCGACATTTGTCGTAGCGGTGAGGCAGTTAGATTACAAAGGACTTGTACCCCTCAAATCCTGTCTTAGGGAGTTTTCTCGAGTCAAGTGGCAATGCAGCAATTTTTTTGGTAAAAACACAATATATTAAAAATAGTAAATCAATTGTCAAATCGTAAATTGTCAAATTGTAAATACCATGTCGATTCGTGCTTATATCAATGAAAACCGCACCCGCTTCATGGAGGAGTGGGCGAGTCTTATTCGTATCCCCAGTATCAGTTGCCAACCTGCGCACAAGGATGATATGCTCCGTTGCGCCGAACGCTGGCGCGAACTCCTGCTTGCCGCAGGCGCACAACATGCTGAGGTGATGCCCTCCGCAGGCAATCCGTTTGTTTATGCCGAGTACAGTCCAATATCCAATAGCCACGAAGTGGCGTCCAATACCCAATATCCAATACCCACCGTCCTCGTCTATTCCCACTACGATGTGATGCCTGTAGAACCTCTTGACCTTTGGCACTCCAATCCATGGGAGCCAGAGATACGCGATGGCCGACTTTATGCCCGTGGCGCAGATGACGACAAAGGGCAGGCGATGATTCAAGTAAAAGCTTTTGAATACCTCGTGAAGCACGGACTGATGAACTGTCGTGTGAAGTTCATCTTCGAGGGCGAAGAGGAGATTGGCAGTCCCAGTCTGGAGGCTTTTCTTAAGGAGCACCGCGACTTGTTGGCATGCGACATTATCCTTGTAAGTGATACCTCCATGATAGGCAAGGAAACGCCTTCTATCACCACGGGACTGCGTGGTTTAGCGTACTGGGAGATTGAGGTGACAGGTCCTAATCGCGACCTGCATAGCGGACACTTTGGCGGTGCAGTGAAAAACCCAATCAATGCCCTCACCGAGATGCTCTCTAAGGTGGTGGACGACAAGGGACGCATCACCATTCCTCATTTCTATGACGATGTGCTACCTATTCCAGAGGCAGAGCGTGAGATGATCAAGCAGATTCCGTTCTCCGAGCAGGCATATTGCGAGGCGATAGATGTGGACACTACTTTTGGTGAAGAGGGCTATTCTACTTTGGAGCGCAACTCCTGCCGTCCATCGTTTGATATCTGCGGTATATGGGGTGGCTATACAGGCGAGGGTAGCAAGACCGTATTGCCCAGCAAGGCGTATGCTAAAGTCAGTTGCCGACTCGTAGCCAACCAAGACCACGAGAAAGTGAGTCAAGCCTTTATGGACTACATACAAAGTATTGCGCCTGCGGGCGTGCGCGTGAAGGTGACGCCTATGCACGGTGGACAGGGCTATGTGTGTCCTATTGATATTCCTGCGTATAAGGCAGCGGAGCATGGCTTTGAGGTGGCATTTGGCAAACGCCCATTGGCAGCACGCCGTGGCGGTAGTATTCCTATCATTAGCAGCTTCGAGCAGATATTAGGTGTGAAGACTATCCTCATGGGCTTTGGCTTGGAGAAGAACGCCATCCACTCGCCTAACGAGTCCATGGACCTCGAAGTATGGGAAAACGGCATTGTCGCCGTTTCCGAGTTCTATAAATCCCTGCCTTTAACCTCTAACCTTTAACCTTTAACCTCTAACCTCTAACCTAAGCAATGAACATTGTTATTATCGGTCAAGGCAATGTAGCCACAAATTTAGACTATGCTTTTCGCAAGAAGGGCATAGCATGTCAGATGGTTAGTAGTCGCGAGGGATTGGACCACCTCCCCGCGGCGAATGTATATATTTATGCAGTCCGTGATGAGGCATTGCCCAGTGTGGTGGCGCAGGTAGTCGGCGTAGGTAAATCCTTGCATCTTCACACCTCGGGTACGATGCCCATCACGGTTTTTGGTGACGACAAACCGCATGCGGGCGTTTTTTATCCTTTCCAAACATTCAGCAAAGCGCGTGTGATTGAGGATTTCTCCACAGTGCCAGTGTTCTTTGAAGCACGCGGGATTGACGATATTAGTGCGGTCTATTCTTTGGCGTTGACTATCACGAACCGTGTGTATGAGGCATCGCAACACGACCGCGAACGCTTGCATGTAGCGGGTGTTTTTACCAATAACTTCACCAACCTCATGTACACCATGGCAGCAGAACTGCTCAAGAATACGCATATCCCTTTCTCTGTACTATTGCCATTGATAGATGAGACGGCGGCCAAGATTCACACCCTATCTCCACACGATGCGCAGACAGGTCCAGCTCGCCGAGGCGATGAGAATGTGATGAATCACCACCTTTCGTTGCTCACCGAGGAGCAGCAAGCCATTTACCGCCTCCTGTCGGACGCTATTCAAAAACGCAATGAATAATTGCTTGTACATAAACCAATAACGCAGCAAGGTTGTCTTAATACTCGAAAAAATATTTCCATAAAACAACTATTTTTTCTATAAATTGCGTTTTTCTTCTATTGACGGAATCGGCTATTGCAGGAGTCATTTTTATCTACTACCTTTGCACCGTCAATTGATTTTCAACTGAGTGAAAATAGTTGGCAACTTTGGAACTAATCATTAAACTTCCTACTATTATGAGCTGGAATTCAGATGCAGATCATTGTAAGGCTGATTACGATAATCATTCTGATCAATGTAATCCAAACAACGACGAGTATTGGCACTCGCGCGAAGATTAATCTTCATCAAGACGGTGCGAAGAATACTTTTTTTACCTTTGCACCGTCTTTGATTTGCTATTAACATCTAATTATATTATGGCAACACCATTAACTGAAATCACCCTTCCTATTGCTCAAAAGAATGAGAGTAATAAACGAAAAAGTACCAGTCAACAAACTTTTCCGATAAACGAAATATTTGCAGTTACTTCCCCCGAAGGTACGGGAGGAAAAGGAGCGCTCATTTATATCGCCAACAGAAAGGAACCGCTACAAACAGCACAGACATTCTCTTACAAAGATTGGCAAACAGAAATAGAACGCATAGATGAGGAAACAGGAAAAAGAATTTATATTGATACCTTCAAGCAAATCACACCACGACTAATGGTCAACCTATTAGCTATTAAACCTGATCATTTAGATCGCGATCATAATCGCTTGTATATTCCTCCAAAGGAAAATGACCTATACATCCCATTAGATAAAGAACAATTTGCTATACTTACCAAAGAGGTAGCTCATATCAATAGTAATTATATTAGATATATATGGTCACTGCTGCGACCCAAGTTATTAAACGAAACCGCAAAGAAAATCGTCTCAAAACTCGAAGATCCCAACTATCGTAGCCCATACCAAAAAATGGAAGAAACAAGTGACTCAATACTTGTTTTGCTATTCATCGTCTTCATCGTCTTCATATTTACGCTTATCAATATAGCTCTATCCATCGCTATTCTTTGCATTGTAGCATAAGTATTTGCGTTATTTAGCGCGGTATCGCCAAACACCCTACAATGCAAATCCCCTCGACTGCTATTCTCAGCCGAGGGGATTGTTTTTGTATGGTAGGAGTTTATAGGCGAATAGTTGCTTGTTTTGTTTCGCCCTTCTTAATGGTTACTGCAGTTTGTCCTGTCATAATCTCTGTGCCGTCTTTGAATGTGGCAAAATAAAGCGTTGTTTGGCTATCAATAATTTCCAAATCCATGTCGCCTAATTCAAATGTGGCTATGCCCGAAGCATCTGTAATAACTGTTTTGGCTGCAAATAATGGTTGGCGAATATCCATTGTCCAATTGGTCTTGTCAAACATGTACACAGACATACCTGATTGAGGCATATTAGATTTAATAACTTGGACTTCAACTGTGGCTTTACCACCATTACCTTCACAACTGGTAAATGACAGACCGAAAACTACGGTCAATAAGATTAACAGAATTTTTTTCATTGTTTTTGTTTTTTAATTAGTTAAACATATATAATACAAAAAAGCGCGGACTATTTCAGTCTGCGTTCCAAGGTATCGCCAAACACCCAACAAAAACAACTGGAATAGCCCGCACATGGCGGACTTATCCTTGTACTTGCGTTTTGCTGTCTAAATAAATTTGGCGATTTACGGAACGCAGCAATTACAAGTCTAATACGAAATACGCTGCAAAGGTACAAAATTATTTTGATACGCGCAACATTTTTATGAGTTTTCGCAAAAAAAAGTATCTCGATGTATTCGTTATGCAAGCGGTTACGGATTCATAACGGGTTCTTGACGGGTTAATAAGGTACTATTGTTATCCTATCGGTGGCACTTATATAAAGGTTTAGTCACAGATTTAGTCAGAATTTTCGTGAAATTCTGGCAAAAAGTAGATTCGCTCTTCTCTCGGTCATCTCTCGGTCGTCGGTCGGTGGAATAGGGAAAGGTATAGAGAAAAGCTACCTCTCCCATCGCTAACTTAATTAAAGAACAACGACAGACCTACCGACACAGTAATTGGACCCGAAGGGTGCTTAATTTCGCCCTTATTGATTGCGGCTTGCTCAATGATAGTTGGCAACAAATGCTGCGTGTAGGACGCCTCTGCAAACACACCGAAGTTCGACATGATAAACCACTCTACACCTGCCGAAAAACGCAGGGTAGGGACTACATGGTCGTAGTTCATCATCTCGTAGATGGGCTCTGCAGTCCAGTCGCCTCCAAGCACCTCATCAAAGGTAGGGGTATAATCCTTAATGTTCTTTACCGTAGCAATAGACACACCCGGTTGCACACTTACAAACAAATCCCATGGATGGAAATAAGGCTTCTCGTAAAACGCCTTAATGTCCTTCACCAACGGGAAACGATAACCTACACTTATACCAATCTCATTATACCACACTTCACCATTGCGGATATTGGTGTTTTGCACTTGCAGCGAATCGTACTTATTGCTATGCGTATCGTAGGTGATATACACAAAGGTACCATAGTTCTTGTGGTGACGCCAGCCCAGACGCATCGCAGAGTTAAAGGTAGCACCCTCAATGCCATTGAGAGTGAAGCCTACACCTAATACCGTAGGCAAATCCAGCGCATCGAAGAAATCGCCAAAAGTATATTTGTCTTTGGGCGATTCATTACTCGCTGTAATTAAGTCCTTCCCTTCAGCGGAGGATTTAGGAGAGGCTTTCTCTTGCGCAAACAGTCCCATGCTCACTACTGAGCACAGGACTGATATAATAAATAATTTTTTCATAATTCGTACCTTTACACTTTACACCTTACACCTTATCTCATATTTTTCTTCGCTTGTTCGCGTGCAAGGCGTTGTTGTTCGCGTTGCATAGCTTCAAGACGAGCTGCAAAGCCAGACTTCTTTTGCGAACCTTTTTTCTTTGCATTAGCTTCCATTTCGGCTAACACCTTCTTGTCATCTACTGCCCAACGGAAAATCATTGTTTGAAGAATGGTGAAGAGCAAGCTAATGAAGTAGTAGTAACTCAAACCTGCTGCGTAATCGTTGAAGAAGAAGAGGAACATGAGCGGCATGAGGTACATCATCCAACGCATCATTTTCATCTCTTGACCGCCTGATTGCGTTTGCATGGTGATATGTGTATAGACAATGTTCACTACGGTCATAATAAGACAGAAAAGCGATAAGTGTGTGCCAAAGATTGGAATAGGTGTACTCCAAGTGATGATAGCATCGTAAGTAGAGAGGTCATCAGCCCAGAAAAGCGATTGACCACGCAACTCAATAGCTGTTGGTAAGAACCAGAACATCGCCATCAGCACAGGGAATTGGAATAGCATTGGCAAACAACCCGACATAGGGCTCACGCCTGCTTTCTGATAGAGCGCCATGGTGGCTTGTTGGCGTTCTTGCATTTTCTCGGGTGGATACTTGGCGTTGATTTCGTCCAATTGTGGCTTCAAGACACGCATCTTAGCGGTGGACTTGTTAGAGGCAAACACAAATGGCAAGAGAATCAATTTGATAACCAGCGTCATGAGCAGAATCACGATACCTATGTGCAATCCCCACGACATAAAGAGGTCAAACATTGGAATCACGATAAGCTTGTTAATCCATGCTACAATCTTCCAACCCAGTGGCACCAACTCATTGAGGTGCAATTTCTCGGCATTCTCTACATTCTTGTCGTATGCCTTGAGGGTGTTGTAGTGGTTAGGACCAAAATAATAGCGAATGTCGCTGGTCTTCTTGCCCGTAATATCGAATGGTAGGCTGGCCTTCGTCTTGTACTCCTTAATATATCGTGTGTGCGCGCCCGCGATGGCAGACTCCATTTCTGAGGATTCGAATCCATCTTCTGCAATCATCACCGTGGAGAAGAACTGGTCCTTGTAACCAATCCACTTGATACGAGCAGATTCTTTTTGGCGGTCAGCTTTTACTTCGGACAACTTTTCGATGTCGCCACCTACAAACATATATTGCAATTGCGCATATTTCTCTTCGAACTTGCGACCTTTCTCTTGTTGTGGAATCAATTGGTTCCATTGCATTTCTATGGAAGCCATATTGGGTGCCAATGCAAACTGCATGTTATGTGGCTGCATGCTCATGCCTACCATGTAATCATCAGCAGGCAGGGTATATACAAAGTCAAGGTAGCAGTCTTCAATATTAGTATTGAGACGCATAGTCAGCACTGTGCTACCTTCTTCGTTGGTGATTTGGCTAACTTCAGAGAAATAAAGATCGCGCGTAGCCAAGATGCGCGTAGTATTGGTCAGCAGCGTGAAATTGAGCGAACTCTCATCGTTTTGGAATAGACAAAGCGGATTGACACTATCTCCATATGCTTTGTATTCTTTGAGTTCAACTTTTGCTATGCGACCACCGCGGCGGTCTATTGCAATCTTGATTTTGCTGTTTTCGAGGGTTACGAATCCTTCTTTGCCTTGTGTTGCAGGTGCAAAGGGACCATAGAGATTCGCTATTTGCTCGGCTAATAGTTCGGGGGTGGGGGTGTTGGCATTTTGCGTTGCTTGCAATTGCTCGGCTATTTGAGCTGATTGTTGTTGTGCTTCCCATTCAGCAGCTTGTACGAGTGCAATAGAGTCTTGCACACGCTTGCGCTCAGCTAATTCCTCTTGTGAGGGACGATTTAAAAAAGAAAATCCTACAATGATTGCGGCTATTAAGGCAAAGCCAATCCATGTGTTCTTATCCATTATATTATACCTTATATATTATTATTCTTGTTTTTAATGCCCGAAAAACCGTGCAAAGGTACTAAAAAAAACTGGAATATTCAAAAAAATGCACTTTTTTTGCATTTTTTCTCAAAAATATTTGGTCATGTCAAAAAAAAGCAGTACCTTTGCACCCGCTTTCGAGAGAGAAAGCAGCGGGATGTAGTTCAGCCCGGTTAGAATGCCTGCTTTGGGAGCAGGAGGTCGTGAGTTCGAATCTCGCCATCCCGACTAACCTAAGAAAGACTTACGGATTCGTAAGTCTTTCTTTTTTGTGTCGATTACGGGGAGGAAACCTTGATAGCCCTATTGGTAATCGAGTGGTATGCGAATATCTGGCTGGGGAAAAAGGTGCGTTTTGTAAAATACTATTTAGCAAAATACAATTTTTTTCTAAAAAAATGCACCTGACTTTTTGGTAATTCAAAAAAATATACTATCTTTGCAGCGTAATTTGCGGGAAAGTTTCCAATATGCAACTTTCGGACGCAAGTGAATTAGTTATAACTAACTAAAAACTAATACATTAAATTAAAAACAATCTAAAAAAGACAAACGATGAAAAAGAGTTTCTCTATTGTCTGTACATTGACAATTTTGTTATTTGCCAGTGCATCATGCGACAACGGTAAAAACCCTGCTGTATCGACCACCGAAAATGTAACGATTATCGATGATCCCTCACAATTATCATCGCGATTAGTTTTTGGCAGCAGTCACAAACTACTACCAGCACGCAAACGCGTGGCAACTACACCCGCACCCGCTATTCCTGCGGATGCACTCCCACTCAAAGATGCACCTACCAACTGGAACAATGGTGTGACCCTTACTAAAGGTAAGGCCTACTACATTACCGAGCCATGGACTGGTACCGTCAGCCAAGATTGGTCAGGCGAAGGCAGCATTGACATTTACATCGCAGCTAACGCTACTTTCTCTGGCGCATGGTGGAACGACGACACTCCTGTAAACATCTACATCCT
>JAZNRY010000007.1:0-6980 GCA_045590995.1 Paludibacteraceae bacterium
TGCTGAAATCATTTAGCTCAACGACAACACCTTCTTGCTCCGAGTGAATAAACATATCAGAATAATTGTCAGATTCAATTATTCTTGCGATAAGTTCTAAAATTCTCATGATTCCATGTCCCCCTTAACAGAATAAATGTACTACCATCATTATAGAACATTTGTTCCTGCTTGTCAAGTGAACATTTTGTGTTCAATATGACAAGCTTGTGATAATACTAAGGGGATTTTGTGTAATAGCTCATAATATTTACCTCTTACTCATTAATTTTTCCAACAAGTCATTGTAGAGCTTTTTGTAAGCGTCCAAATCAGACTTCATAGTTGACAAACGATATATAACTTGTTCATCGCTCATAAGATTTGAGTCGTAATTTTCCAACCCAAGGGAATGAAGCAGTGCCTTGTCAATTTGTTTCATCTCATCTGGCGTACATTCACCAATATATTCTCGAAAACGACTTTTGTCTACAGTTGATATCTGTTCGCAGACTGTTGTTGAAGTTGCACCAGACGAGTGCATTATGATATGTTCTGGCGCAATAGATTTTATTCTTGTTGTGAGGAATACGACCTCAACTGTGTTCAATTTTTCGTTGATATTATTGTTTGATACTATAACGGCGGGTCGTCCAGATACAATTTCCGAGCCAACGGTAGGACGTTGTGTCACATAATAAATTTCTCCACGGTGAAAAGTGCGTTCTGGTTTTTCTGCTGCCTGAAATGTAATGTTTGGGTTATCTTTGAGTTCAGCCTGAATATCTAATTGTTGTTCGGGCTGAATTATTTTCCCTATTTTTGCCGCCGCTTTCTTTTCTTCTTCTCTTTTTCTAAGTCCACGCCAATATTCCAGCGTTCTAAAGTTTATTTCCAGTTCTTCTGCGGCTTTTTTTGTTCCGATTTCATCGGATAATTTTAAGGCTCTTTTTCGGAGGTCATCACTGTATTTTACCAACTTCTACCCCCCCCACCAAAATTGAATTTGCAAAACTTAATTTGCATTAAAATCACTCCATTTCAAATTCAAAATTTGTTTTTCTCAAAGCATATTCTTTTGCAAAGTATTTTTCCAATATGGGCAACCCTAAATTCATTTTTGTTACGATTTCTCTTTTTTGATTTTCGTGATCTTTGCTGTAATGTAGTGTCATAGCAAGCGAGCTATGCCCATAATCAAGTGACAGAAATTGTAATGCTGCTGCGTGTGCATTAGCAATGCTACTATCAAATTGATTGATAAAATATTGTTCTATTCCCCATCCGTAAAGCTTACGGAGCGAATGAGTGCATATTTTTCCAATACAATCAGGATCATCTTTAGTCCGTTTGTCATTCTTTAAAGCAAGCCCAATATTATCAATTATTATGTTCTTCATTATTTTCTCTGACATATCAATTGAAAGCGGTTTCGGTATCTTATTTCCGTATTCATCCAGCTTATAAATATACTTGCCTTTGTCTCTTTTTGCTTTTCCGTCAGCGCCGATTTCTAATTCATAACCCTTGCGCCGCCCCTGAGAAGCAATCAGAAAATCCATAGGTTCAATATCACTGTGCCACAAATGCATCAACAATGCCATTTTTACTGCTCTATTGACAAAAACGACTCGCATACGAGAAGTCTTTTTTTCGTGGAGTAATATCTGATCTCTGAATTTATTGTTTTCGTCGATAAGATGGATTCTTCTGAATTGTATAACATCGGAATGACGTAAGCCAAAATTTGCCATAGCGGTTATCCAGAACGCTGTTCTGTACGCACCACTCTCCAAGCAATTTTCCAGCATTTGATTGTAGAGGTCAATGGGCAATATATCCATGCCCTGACTTGCTTTTTGCTTTGCAGCATATTGAGATACCTCTTCAATATTATTATTTTCGGTTTGCGGTATCAAACTATCAAAATCATAAAGCGTAGAAATCCCTGATGGTCTTATCTCTATCACCTGACATTTTTCAACAGCCATATATATCCTCCTTTCGCACATATATTACACATGGTATATTTCGTGCATTATTTTACACAAATAACAGTGTGTTGTTTATGTGATATTTAGATTATATCACAAATTTAATGTTAAGTCAACGAAAAATTGATAAAAATATCTATAAATTCCTCACAAAAAAAAAAAAAACAAGTGCAAATTGCACAAAGAGCAGTTATTTACCGCGAATTTCCGTATACCTATATTTGCGATAAATTCTCTTTGCTATTATATATAGGAAGTGTGTCAAAGTTTCCTGTCGCGGCATTACCATGACTGTTCCAAGAATAACAAATAGTATCGAAACATCATCGGCACTAATGCTGCGGGCGGCATAAGCAAGCAAGATTAAGCCTATCCCCTGCAACCTTAAAGCAACACTTCTTTTTAAATGGTATCTTTTCATCTCTGCCTCCTTTCGTCCAGTGTGCTGTTTATGTGAATATCTCTGTTTTTTATATTATATCACATAAAAGCAACACTGTCAAGTCTTTTTATGAGCCGCACCAGAATTTTCCGATGTGGCTTATATAATCGTTATTTTACTCGAATCGCAGAGCACTTCTTCTTCGTTTCGCCTGTTGAAGTAGGCAAAGACATTTGGCTTGTCAATAGCTCCTGCGATAACATAACCCTGCCGATCTTTGGTGTCAAATCTGTGCGCAAACCATTCAGCCTTTTCCTTACTACGTGTCCAAGACAAGCCTTCGCGCCCAGCTCGCCCGACTGAAACTCCTCTATATATCTGCACTCTATCTGGCATACTATTGTAATAGGCAAGTTCGTCTGCATTCATGAGATTTCTGCGGTCAGCTTTTCTGAACCATCTTATGAGTGTGGGAATTTTGACATTGATATCTTGATTTGGATTTTCCGATCTCACCCATATATCAGCAAGTCTCTTGTCAAAATTGTCTTTGCTCATATATTGTTTGGCATATTTCAAAAACACAAGATGATACTGCGGCTGCATGAGCATAAATATTTTGTCAACGCTTGCAGAGTTTATCATTTTGCGGATTGGTTCTTTAACGCGTTCAAGGTTTTCTGCGTCATTTACAATGTCAGCAAACTTTATTTCGCCATTATCATCTTTGTAAGGGGACATTGCACTATTAAAATAAGGGTGATTGACAAATAACGGCAGTTCCTTTACAGGTTCAGGCGGCAGCTCTAAAAACGCAAGAGCAAGTGACTTTATGTGTTCGATATTTGTTTCTTTCATGACTTCTCCTTTCATAAATTTTCACTTGACTTTTCCAATCAGATGTGCTATACTATATTAAAAGAGAACGCCGATAAGCGGTTGTCCTCAATTAGTTTGCTATTGAAATAGCTGCCCTAATGTGACTATGGGCGGTTATTTCTTTTTATTGTCTTTAACTGCAAGAGTAATGATGGACACAATCAAGCTCAGAAGCATCAACAGTTCTGTTGTTGTCATGTCAACCACCTCATTTCAGAGGACATAGATTAACCGCCTACCGTTATAGCGTTCTCTGCCCTGTATTATATCACAGCAAAGCAGAGAAGTCAAGAACAAAGTTCGTATTCAGGGAATTTTGCACATATCTGCTGCCACTCTTCATCAGGTATGCCGCCGCAGATATATTTTTCCTCTAAATTGTAGAGGCATTGTCTAAGGTAAATGTTGTTGTGCCAGTCAATAAACAAACTACATATACGATTATTATTAAACCTATATTTACACTTTTCAATATTATCCCTAAATTTATTCAATGATTTTGGACTTATTTGAAATCCGCGATTACCAAATTCCTTAATAACCATTTCGGTATACTCAACAAAGTTATCTACGGAATAGTCCATAATACGATTAACCAGTATATGATTTGGTGTTCCTTTTTCCGCAATGTCATGTGCTATGCCGCAACATTCACGCCATTGCGATAGAAGCTGCTGACGCGGCAGAACAGGAATCAAGTCTTTGTGCCATAGCCTCATTTGTTTTCCTCCTCTCTTCGCTTTTTCCGATACTCTGAAACGCCTGCCTCAAACTGATACTTTTTGATCTTTGGCATTTCTTCTTCTGTAATAATACCTCTATGTTTTTGGGTGCGCAATGTACCTAACAAATACTCTCTTTCGAGGTAAAGCGGTTTAATTTGTTGCATAAGATCATCAATCTGAGCTGTAAGCTCATTGACTTTATCTATCTTTTCTAAGGCTTTTTCTCGTGCCTTGCCTGCGTACCCGATATTATCCGCTAAACAAAACGGACAACACTTCGGCATTTTAGTGGCAGAAAATGTCTCAGCGCAATTTCGGCATACATATTTCATTATGCTTACCTCCATACTCCATAAACTGTTATTGATTCACTTATTTCTCCGATGTTTTCTGATACAGTTTGGCTGTAAGATTCCGCCCTTACAACATCATAGCTTGTAAATTGATCCTGAATTTCTTTCGCTTTTTCCAAAGCTTCTTCTTTGGAATTGATACCTTCTGCAAGAATTTCTGTACATTCAATGCAATTACTATCTTCATAATAAGTGTAGCCTATAATTCCCCATGCATAGTATACAAATTCTCTGGTGCGTGGATCGCGCTCACAATTTTGAGAATAGAGGATTTCTCCGATTTCGTCACCGACATAAATTACCATTGATTCAAGTCCCATTTCTTCTGCTGCCTGAACAGCATCATCAATGTTTGTATAATGTTTTTCCAAAACGTCGATGGTTACATATGTTTTTGTCATAGGTCAAACCTCCTTTGATAATAAACACTCTATTTGGAGCGCATTTCTACGCTCCGCATACAATGTTTATTGTACTTTTTCTGAATAAATGCCGAACTCAAACTCTCTTGCGTTTGCGCCGACGTGCTTCTCGTCTACGTGAATTATGTATGTCAGAGTATCTACAAATACCCGTGGTCGTGTTGCTTTGTCCTGTTCTATCCAGTCCAGACACTCTTCAAATGTCAAAAAATATGGCTGTTCAGGAAGAGTATTGTTGAATCGTATTTCTACATAGTATTTTACAAATACTTCCTCCAATGGTTCGCTGCTCTGAACACTTGCCTGTGCGTAATAGCCCAGTATAGATGATGCATCTACCGCATTTATAACTTCGTCATAATTAAAGTCTGCAAGCCATTTTTCCGTTGTGTTGAAAGCAGATTCTTTGCCTGTGGAAGTGTTGGCATAGTCTGTAAGCACTATTGAAGCATCTACTGCATTCACCACACCGTTATGATCAAGGTCATATTTGACAATATAGCCTTTTGGTGTTGGTGTGAGTGCGTGTGCATTCATACCAGTAATTAACATTGTTGTGGCTGCGGCTGCGGTTAAAATTGATTTGATTTTCATACTTCTTACCTCCTAAAATTTTCTCTTGACAATTGCAGATAGATATGATATACTATACTTAGCAATTGTTTGACCGACAATTGTCGAAAGTGTTCTTTTTTGGTAATCCCCCACCTTGCGTGGGGGATTTTCTTTTTATAATAAATCGGTATGTCTTACGGCATATGTCTGACGACGATCATCATTTTTAAGCTCAAAAGTAAACCAATAACCAGCGGCGTCGATATGCTCAAGCTTTTCCTTGATAACTAAATTCGGGAAAGCAGCGTTTGCATATTTCCAAAAGGCTTCGTAAGCAACAGGGCGAGCATCTTCCCATTTTTTTATCTGCTCCTGATTTATAGTGTTATTCAACTTTTCGTTCTCGCGCTCTAAGTGGTCAACCAAATTATATAAATCAGATTTTGTTGGCTTTGTCATTTTTCCCATAAATATTTCCTCCTTATTGATCCTGCTCTATTTCTTTTTCTATATCATTTTTGCGCTCTGCAAGAATCTCAACAATAGCCCCTGCATCAAGATAGTTAATAACATCGCCACGGGCTGTCATTACTACATCTATAAGCTCTGTAATCCGCTTTACTGCACTTTCCCTCGCCTGTTTAGTATAGTATTTTTTCATAGCCAGACCTCCTATTATAATGTTATGTGTATCACATAACATCTTTATTTTATTATATCATACTCATCTGGTTTTGTCAAGCGATTTTCCGCATCATGCGGAGCTTTCATTCGTTTGGTTTGTCAATTTCAGTTACAAAATATTCAGTGAAATTGTTGACAGAACCACTATCTTTTCTAATCCTGTCAATTTCCTCTTGTGCTTCTTCTTTGGTATCAAAGGTTATTGTTTTTCCATTACTATGAAGCAACGACGTACAGCCCCACATACCACGATTTACGCACTCGATAGCATACACCTTTTCAATAGGTTTAACTTTTTGTATCACTTTTGGCTTGCTTATACCTGCGAATAAAAACATAGTCACACCTCCTCGGCATATCTCTCTTCATTGTACTGTGCTTCAAATTCATTTTTTCCTTTGCACCACATACAAATATAACCATTGTCCCCGTTTGTAGGGACAAGATGATAATTATACATATCGGTGTTCGGAAAATCAATTCTTTTTGCGATTTTCCAACCAAGCTTCAGAGCCTTGTCTAAAAATTTTTGAACTTTTCCCATAACATCACACTCCTATCTGCATTGTATCATAGTTGACTTTGTTTTTCCGCTGCTCTGTTTTATTCAGGGAGCGAATATAAGCAATCTCATTTTCCGTCCCCTGAATGAGATAACCGTTTGTGATAAGCTGATCTATAACACTCTGTACATATTTAAAGGTCATTTTTGGATTATTTATATCCTCTATGGCATTGATTCTGTTTACCTTAAATCTTTCCTGTGCTTCAATAGCCATTCCATATCGAGAGCAGAATATTTTGGTGGGTTTTGTAAAGCAAGCATTCACGATATACTTTGCTATTGCCTGTCGTTTACTATTGAGAATTTCCATGTATTTATCGTCTGATATAAGGGCGTATTCTTCATAAACATCTACCCAGCGGATTTTCATTGTCTTGCTATTGTTTATGACTTCTGCAATATTCTTAATCTTTGATTTTTCCACTATGCCCGATATGCTTTG
>JAZNRY010000008.1:0-5340 GCA_045590995.1 Paludibacteraceae bacterium
TATGCAAATATTTCTCTCAAAAAATACAAAAAAATATGTTTTATAGCATATTTATCAACAGCCAAATAGAAAAAACTGCACTTATACGGGGAGTTTTACAAAACCAAAATTACTCAAAATTGAGAGCAAAAGTATTTTGCACTACCAAAATTATTAGGGAAGTATATACATGTTGAAACTTACTATCTCCTTGCCCTGACGGGCAGAAATCTAAATAAATCTTTTTTCCACACTATAGCCACGCTTTTACAAGGTACTCCGTAATGAATTGCAACCGCTCCTCATTTCGCTTCATGCGAAAATCGTGCGCTTAATCTTAAGTAAATGCAGAGAAGACAACACTTTATATCTCCTTGCCCTGACGGGCAGAAATCTAAATAAATCTTTTTGCCACGCTATAGCCGCGCTTTTACAAGGTACTCCGTAATAAATTGCAAATGTCTCCTCACATCGCCTTGAGCGATGCTCGTGCGACTAAATCTTAAGTAAATGCGGTGGGAACAGCAATGAACTCAAATAAAGCAATCCAACAACTTACTTTACTCCATTTTTAACGGCGAAATGGGCGAATAACAAAATACACATTAATAAAAAACGCGCGCGCGTGATAACATTTGAGGTTCCATTGGATTCAAATTCGCCTACAAAGTGATTCGAATAACTAACTTATCACTAACTTATCACTAATTTATCACTAATATACAGCTAATAATTAGACAGACACGGGACACTGAAAAGTGAAAGGCGAAAAGTGAAAGGTGAAAACTACAAACAAAAGGGAACTATATACATATTGACACTTACTATCTCCTTGCCCTGACGGGCAGAAATCTAAATAAATCTTTTTGCCACGCTACAGCCACGCTTTTACAAGGTACTCCGTAATAAATTGCCACCGTCTCCTCACATCGCCTTGAGCGATGCTCGTGCGACTAAATCTTAAGTAAATGCTGAGAAGAAAATACTTCATATCTCCTTGCCCTGACGGGCAGAAATCTAATTAAATCTTTTTTTGCCACGCTACAGCCACGCTTTTACAAGGTACTCCGTAAGGAATTGCAGCCGTCTCCTCACATCGCCTTGAGCGATGCTCGTGCGACTAAATCTTAAGTAAATGCAGCGGGAACAACACGAAGTGTCAACAGATATATAAATTCCAAACAAAAATACCCCACTTTTCACCACTTTTATAATAAACTTCATAAACCGCTGATTTTCTTTTACTTTAATTGTTGATAACTTTGTTGAAAATACACTGAAAAACATCTTGAAAAATTTTTTGTGGGGAAAAGTGGGGAAATATCAAATATTTTTTGTAACTTTGCAGCGGAATTCGAAAAAAGGGGAGATTTATACGAACGACAACATAGACAACTTGCGCGGCAATCAAAAGCACCCCAAAAAGTCACGAACTTTTTCGGGGACCCCGCACTCCCTGCCGCGCCCAAGAGAGAAAAACAACAAGAAAAATTAACATTCTGAAATAACAACATGAACACATTTATTGGAAACATAGAAGCACGGTTGGACGGAAAAGGTCGCGTGTTTATTCCTGCAAGCTACCGAAAAATACTTGCAGAGATGGGTTCGACGCATATCATCATGCGCAGAGATACCGATAATGAATGTGTCATCTTCTACCCCGAACATGTGTGGCACAAAAAAGTGAGCGAACTGCGCAACGCCCTCGACGAATGGGACCCAGAAGACCAAATGATACTCATGCAGTTTATGTCCGAAGCCGAAATACTGGACATGGATAGTCAAGGACGCGTACTGCTGCAAAAGAAAAACTTAGAAATGATTAACGCACAACAAGATATACTATTTGTTGGCATGCTTGACCGCTTCGCCGTATGGAACCCAACAGCGTTCGCAGAAAAACAAATGCCACAAAAAGACTTGGCAGAGCGCATCAGAGCAAGAATGAAATCCCAGCCTAAACATACTATCAATTAAACCTAACCAACTATGAATGAGATTTATCACATTCCCGCAATGCTGAGAGAGACAATCCAAGGGTTGAATGTTCAACCCTCTGGGTTGTATGTGGATGTAACCTTCGGAGGCGGAGGACACTCGAGGGCTATCCTTGAGGCAATGAGGCAAGAGGCGAAAGGCGAAAGGCAAGGGACAAAAGGCAAGTTGTACTCTTTTGATCAGGATTTGGATGCATACAAGAACGCCATGCGTTCGGATTTCGGAGAGCGGGTATCGGATAATGGGAATTGGCAGTTTGTACACAGCAACTTCCGCTACCTGCGGAACTTCATGGACTACTACGGTGTAGAACAAATAGACGGACTACTGGCAGACTTAGGCGTGTCGTTTCACCACTTCGACTGCCCCGAACGCGGATTTAGTTTCCGCTTCTCCGCACCACTCGACATGCGCATGAATCAGTCTGGCGGCAAAACCGCAGCCGACATACTCAATACCTACAGCGAAGAAGACCTCGCGCGCGTACTATATCTATATGGAGAAATGAACAACTCGCGCCAAATCGCAAAGAAAATCGTAAAAGCAAGAGAACAAAAAGCCATTGAAAGAACTGAGGAGTTAGTATGTCTGGTTATAGGACGCCCTGTCGGGCTATTGGACGCAGCTCCGCAGCTATCGGATAATGGGAATCGGGAGTTGGATATACCTGCAGGAGCGAAGAAAGAGTTGGCAAAGTTGTTCCAAGCATTGCGCATAGAAGTGAATGACGAAATGGGCGCCCTGCGCGAAATGCTGCTCGCAGCCAAAGACCTACTGAAACCCGGCGGCAGAATAGCCATATTAACCTACCACTCACTGGAAGACAGAATCGTGAAAAACTTCCTACGCTCAGGAAACCTTGAAGGCACAATAGAAAAAGATTTCTACGGAAACATACTCAGTCCGTTCAAAGTACTCGAAAAAGGACGAACTGCCAGCGCAGAAGAAGTGGAACAAAACCCCAGAGCACGAAGCGCAAAACTACGCGTGGGGGAGAAAGTGTAGGGTGTAGGGTGTAAAGTGTAAAGTGTAGGGTGTAAAGTGTAAAGTGTAAAGTGTAAAGGAAAGAGATATGATAAAGTTATTACGGGACATATTAAGTGGCGATATATTTGCTACACAATGGTTTAGAAATCAATACAAGTTAATTGTCTTGATTTGCGGTTTGTTCTTTGTATATATCTACTTTGGCTATCAAGCAGAAAGACAACAACAAAAACTCAACAACCTGAACAAAGAACTACAAGATGCACACTTCACACAACAAACCATCAACGCACAAGTAATGACCCTGACCCGACAATCATCCATCGCACGACTGCTGGAAGAACGAGGTAGCCTACTCAAAGAAAGTCATCAATCTGCCATCAAAATAGAATAACCGATACAAAAAACCACAAACTATGAGCGAGAAAACAAAAACAACAATCATCACCTTTGCCATCATCTTTATCCTAATAACAATAGGTTTTGGCGCCGTGATTGCGAAAATCATCTACCTCCAAACGGTAGAGTACGACAAATGGGAACAATTGAGCGGTGCTAATCGCACCAAAACCACTTACCCCATCCCAGCCAGAAGAGGCAACATCTACGATGCAGAAGGCCGACTACTCGCCAGCAGTATTCCTCAATATGCCATTTACATGGACACGCGCGTGGAAGCCCTGAACCAAGACAACGGAGCGCTGTTTTGGCAATATGTGGATTCCATTGCTAATGGTTTGAGCCAAGTTCTTGGCGACAAGTCCGCAAGCGACTACCGTCAGAAAATCGTTAGCGCCTACAGAGGACGAAGCGTGAAAGAACGCGACATACGACTGACAACAACCCGCGTAAGCTACACCCAAAAGAAAGAAATAGAACAACTGCCATTGATTAGCAGAGGATACTACAAAAGCGGTATCTATTTTCGCGACATGAACCGCCGTTCTAAACCCTTTGGCAGCTTGGGCAGTCGCACCATTGGTAGTATTTACGGAGAAAATGGTCATGGCAACGCAGGTATAGAAAAACGATTTGATGAATACCTCTGCGGCAAGGATGGCGAAAGCCGTTTGGACCGCGTGGCAGGTAGGAAACAACACATCCCTATTCGCGAAGCAGAAAGCGGAGCAGACATTCACACCACGCTGGATGCGAACCTAATGGATATTTGCGAAAGCAGTTTGCGCAAACAAATCACAAAAAATCAAGCCGATTGGGGCTGCGTAATCCTAATGGAGGTCGAGACAGGCGAAATAAAAGCCATCTGTAATCTGGATTTGAATCAGGAGAACGGACAATATTACGAATCAGCCAACCATGCAGTGATACGCGTAGAGCCTGGCTCTACATTCAAGACAATATCTCTCATGGCCGCCTTGGACGACGGCAAAATAGCCATTGACGACAGCGTTGAAGTATGGCGAAAAGGCTGGCGATACCACTCCGTTTCGCACACCGATGCACACCCCGCAGATACCATCTACTCTATTCGCCAAGCATTGGCCGTGAGTAGTAACATCGCATTAGCACGCATCGTAACAGAGAGCTACAATGGCAGCGCACAGAAATTCGTCAAAAAGCTCAAGCACTTGGGATTGATGGATAGTGTTGATTACATTATCCCCGGTGCACAACAAGCCCTAATCACCGTACCCGATGACACTGTGACCATCTCCAAAATGGCATACGGCTACTCTGTAGAACTCAGTCCGCTGCAAATGCTTATGTTCTATAACGGCATAGCCAATGATGGAAAAATAATTTCTCCCGTATTGGTAAACAAGATTTGCAAAGGCGATAAAACCATCGAACGATTTGAAAGCTCGGTAATTCGCAGCAGCATGTGCTCGTCCTCCACCTTGGCAGACATCAAACAATGTTTGCATGATGTGGTATGGGACAACGATTTAGGCACAGCCTCCGTCAACCCTTGGGGCATGCGCAAAGCACAAAGTAAATTGGTGAGCATTGCAGGCAAAACAGGAACGGCACAAATATCCAGCGAACACGGATACAGCAACAAACGCCACCGCATGTCATTCGTAGGCTACTTCCCCGAAGAAAAGCCACAATACAGCTGTATCTGCGTGATTCATGGACCACGCAACTACGGCTACTACGACGCAGGTATGGACTGCGGCAGTGTGGTGCGCAATATTGCTGAAAAAACAATGGCATACACCAATGAGTATGTCATAGAAAAAGGAAAACTGATATTTGCACAAAAATAAAGGGAACTATATACATGTTGATACTGCAACCCCAAACGACAAGAATTATGTCAATCAACAACAATAACAACATTTCTTTTTCAACAACTTGCGCGGCAATCAACTCCCTGCCGCGCTCAAGGAATATCATGTAAGTGTCAAC
>JAZNRY010000009.1:0-10056 GCA_045590995.1 Paludibacteraceae bacterium
GATACCATCTTCGGTGAGAATAAGTATGCTGCATGAACCTTTGATTTGCTTGTACACATTCTCAATGCCATCCACGAAATCTTTGCCTTGAACGATTAGCAAACCTACTAATTCAGTGGGGTTTACGCGTCCGCTACTAAACTCAGAAAGGTGCACTTTTTGCTCGAGCAAGTGGGCAACCAAATCGTCTTGGTTGTTGATTTTGCCGATGGTGCTGATAGCAAAGCGACCGAGGTGCGAGTTGATGAGCAGAGGTTGGGCATCGGTGTCGGAGATGATACCAATGCCTGCGTTGCCACTGAACTCGTGTAACTCGTGTTCGAACTTCGTGCGGAAGTGCGAGTTGGAGATATTGTGAATGCTTCGTTTGAAGCCCTTTTCTGCGTCGAAGGTCGCCATACCCGCACGGCGTGTACCGAGGTGGGAATGGTAGTCGGTGCCGTAGAAGACATCGGTTACGCAAGAAGTTGTAGATATTGTACCAAAAAATCCAGCCATATTTTCTTGTCTATAACAACAACGATGATTATTTTATCCAACAATATTTTATTTTTTTTGACGACAATAATGACAATATTCCGCTCGAATCAATATCCCTCGAGCGGCAAGGATATTTTGCTTCAATTATGAACTAATTAACAATTGCCCTCTTGAGCGCGGCAGGAGTATTGATTGCCGCGCAAGTTGTCAGTATTGTCGTTTATATTTTGATATTGTTGTTTATTAATAATCCGTGTAGGTTATTTTGTTAAATAGTCGGTCAAATTCTTCTCAATGCGAGCGGTGAGGTCTTCGGCAGAAGCGTTGAGGACGAGTTTTTCGCCAGTGATGCCTTCGTAGAGTTCGATATAGCGGGCGGTGATACCTGCTACTACTTCGTCGGTCATCTCTGGCACTTGTTGTCCCTCTTTACCTTGGAAACCGTTGTCCATCAACCACTCACGCACAAACTCTTTGGAGAGTTGCTTTTGTGGCTCACCTGCCTCAAAACGCTCCTCATAGCCCTCTGCATAGAAGTAGCGGCTGGAGTCTGGAGTGTGCACCTCGTCCATAAGAAGAATTTGATCGCCGTGTTTGCCAAACTCGTATTTGGTGTCCACAAGGATAAGTCCTTGTTTAGCAGCAATCTCTTGTCCACGAGCGAAGAGAGCAAGGGTGTATTTCTCCAATTGCTCGTACTCTGCCTCTGGGATAAGTCCTTGAGCGATAATCTCTTCGCGAGAGATGTCCTCATCGTGTGCACCAATCTCAGCTTTGGTGGTAGGAGTGATGATTGGGGTAGGGAACTTCTCGTTCTCGCGCATGCCTTCTGGCAATTGTACGCCGCAGATCTCACGCACGCCGCTCTTATAAGCACGCCATGCAGAGCCGCAGAGGTAACCGCGCACGATCATCTCTACTGGATAACCTTCGCAACGAACACCTACGGTCACCATAGGGTCGGGAGTGGCTTGCTTCCAGTTAGGAACAATGTCAGCCGTTGCATCGAGGAACTTAGCTGCGATTTGGTTGAGGATTTGGCCTTTAAATGGAATACCCTTTGGCAGGATGACATCAAAAGCAGAAATACGGTCGGTGGCTACCATAGCGAGGCAGTCCTCACCGATGAAATATACATCACGCACTTTGCCGTGGTACACATTGGTTTGACCAGGAAAGTTAAAATTGGTTGCTGTTAAAGCGTTCATTTTTGTATGTTTTTTGTTCGCTCTTCTCTTGGTGATCTCTCGGTCGTCTCTCGGTAAAGATGGCTGTCGTTGCCGTCCCGTTGCCGTGTCGTTGCCGTGTTTGTCTCGAAGGAGACAGGTAAGAACCAAGAAAGATACTATAGTTTATTTACACCTTAATATATTATTTATACTCATCCCACGATTGGATAGCGAGGTCGTTGACATCGACGGTGCAGAAGGCGTTGATGAACGCTGCTGCAAGGCGTGCATTGGTGAGCAATGGCACGTTGAGGTCAATAGCCGCACGACGAACATGGTAGCAAACATCGTTTTGTGGGTCGGTTACGATATCCTTTGGAACGCTCACTACGAACTCGATCACGCCTTCACGCATGAGGTCGATAGCTTGTGGAGTGCCTTCCTCAGATGGTTGGTAAACCGTAGTATTAGGGATACCTGCCTCTGTGAGGAAGTGGCTTGTACCAAGGGTAGCGTAGATATTGAAGCCCTTCGCGATGAGTTGGCGTGCAGACTCGAGCATCTGTGCTTTTTGCTTAGGCGAACCGATGGAAAAGAGTACATTCTTCTTAGGTACGCGCATGCCTACGGAAAGCATAGAGGTCAAGAGTGCAGCGTTGGCATCCTCGCCGAGGCAACCAACCTCACCCGTAGAGGTCATGTCCACACCAATCACAGGGTCTGCCTTTTGCAGGCGGTTGAAGGAGAACTGCGATGCTTTAACACCCACATAGTCGAAGTCAAAGAAGTTCTTGCTTGGTTTCTCTACAGGCAAGCCCAACATGATACGAGTAGCTATGTCGATGAAGTTGATCTTCAATACTTTAGATACAAATGGGAATGAGCGTGAAGCACGGAGGTTACATTCGATTACCTTGATTTCGTTCTCGCGAGCGAGGTACTGGATATTGAATGGACCAGAGATATTGAGCTCGCGTGCGATTTGACCAGAGATCTTCTTGATTCGGCGCACGGTCTCTACATAGAGTTTTTGTGCTGGGAACTGAATAGTAGCGTCGCCAGAGTGTACACCAGCAAACTCTACATGCTCGGAGATAGCGTATGCGATGATTTCGCCATCTTTAGCCACAGCGTCCATCTCAATCTCCTTGGTGTTGAGCATGAACTTAGAGATCACCACTGGGTGCTTCTTGCTCACAGTTGCTGCCATCTTGAGGAAGCGTTCGAGTTCCTCTTGGTTGAAGCAGACATTCATCGCCGCACCTGAGAGCACATACGATGGACGAACGAGTACAGGGAAGCCTACCTTATCGATGAAGGTCTTCACATCTTCCATAGATGTGAGGGCGCTCCATTCTGGTTGGTCCACACCAATGCGGTCGAGCATCGCGGAGAACTTATCGCGGTCCTCGGCGTTGTCGATACTACGAGCGGTAGTACCGAGGATAGGCATATGTTGTGCATCGAGCTTGAGTGCGAGGTTATTAGGGATCTGACCACCAGTAGAAACGATGACGCCGTGTGGGTTCTCCATTTCGAGGATATCCATCACGCGCTCGAAGGTGAGCTCGTCGAAGTAAAGACGGTCGCACATATCGTAGTCGGTAGATACGGTCTCAGGGTTGTAGTTGATCATCACGGAGCGGTAGCCGTTCTCGCGGATGGTCTTGAGCGCTTGTACGCCGCACCAGTCAAACTCTACGGATGAACCAATACGGTATGCACCCGAACCGAGTACTACAACCGACTTGCGGTCGTTGAGGTACTTCACATCGTTGGCTATACCTGAGTAGGTGAGGTAGAGGTAGTTGGTTTGAGCAGGGAACTCTGCTGCCAGTGTATCTATCTGTTTTACAACGGGTTTAACGCCCAATGAGAGGCGATGTTTGCGTGCTACGAGCACGGCGAAATCCATATCCATTTGTTCGCCCAGTCCAACGGCTTTTGCAACTTGGAAGTCAGAGAAACCTTGGATTTTGGCTTTGCGCATCAAGTCCTCGTCAATGTTTTGGAGGGTGCCTGCTGCTTTGAGTTCGTTGTCGGTCTTAACGATATTTTGGAGTTTCTCGAGGAACCAACGGTCAATCTTCGTCAGCTCGTGCAAGCGGTCAATGCTGTAACCCGCATGCAATGCTTGCGAGAGGAAGAAGATACGCTTGTCGGTTGGAGCAGCCAAAGCGTGGTCGAGGTCGTCCACATGCAGTTGTTTGTTCTCGGTGAAGCCGTGCATGCCTTGACCAATCATACGAAGACCCTTTTGGATGGTATCCTCGAAAGTACGACCGATAGCCATCACCTCGCCCACAGACTTCATGCTGGAGCCGATCTCACGATCTACGCCACGGAACTTACCGAGGTCCCAGCGTGGGAGTTTAGCCACGATATAGTCCAATGTTGGCTCGAAGAAAGCAGGAGTATCTTTGGTGACAGAGTTCTTGAGTTCGAAGAGACCATAGCCCAAAGCAATCTTAGCGGCTACGAAAGCCAATGGATAACCTGTCGCTTTGGATGCCAAAGCAGAAGAGCGAGAGAGACGAGCATTCACCTCAATCACGCGGTAATCCTCTGAATATGGATCAAGCGCGTATTGCACATTACACTCACCCACGATGCCCACATGACGAACGATCTTGATAGCCAAAGCGCGGAGCTTAGCTGCCTCTGATTTGGTCAATGTTTGAGTAGGAGCAATCACGATACTTTCACCTGTGTGAATACCGAGTGGGTCGAGGTTCTCCATGTTGCAGACGGTGATGCAGTTGTCGTATTTATCGCGAACTACCTCATACTCAATTTCTTTCCAACCCTTGAGCGATTTCTCAACGAGCACTTGAGGAGAGAAACTGAACGCTTTCTCAGCGATGATGTTAAGCTCTTCCTCGTTGTCGCAGAAGCCAGAACCCAATCCGCCCAATGCGTATGCCGCACGGAGGATAACTGGATAACCAAGTTCTTTGGCTGCCGCACGAGCCGCCTCGATAGTCTCGCATGCCTCGCTTTGGATGGTCTTGACATTGATCTCGTCGAGTTTCTCCACGAAGAGCTCGCGGTCCTCGGTATCCATGATGGCTTGTACTGGGGTACCGAGCACTTGTACATTATATTTCGCTAGTACGCCGCTCTTGTAGAGCTCCACACCGCAGTTGAGCGCGGTTTGTCCGCCGAAGGCAAGGAGTACGCCATCAGGACGCTCCTTCGCAATCACTTTCTCCACAAAGAATGGGTTTACAGGCAAGAAGTAGATCTTATCTGCCACACCTTCGCTGGTTTGTACGGTAGCGATATTAGGGTTGATAAGTACGGTATAGATACCTTCTTCACGAAGGGCCTTGAGGGCTTGTGAACCAGAGTAGTCGAACTCGCCTGCTTCACCAATCTTGAGTGCTCCACTTCCGAGCACGAGTACTTTCTTAATATCTTTTTTCTCCATGTTGATTACTTATTTAGTAGTTGAAAAAAGTTATCGAATACAAATTCAGAGTCCTTAGGTCCGCAGTTCATCTCTGGAATAAACTGCACTGCCATCCATGGTTTTTCTGCGTGGCGGATACCCTCGTTGGTGCGGTCGTTCATGTTCACGAACCACTCTTTCCATTCCGCAGGTAGGGTAGTGCCGTCCACTACATAACCGTGGTTTTGTGCGGTGATATAGCAACGCTCGCCACCTACTATTTGTACGGGTTGGGTAGCACCGCGGTGACCATATTTATGCTTCAATACTTCTGCGCCTGCTGCTATCGCCAAGAGTTGGTTGCCCAATCCGAGGCCCAACAATGGTTTGTCTTCGCCTTTCTCGAGGAAGGTCTTGATATTTTCGATTGTCACAGCGCAATCTTCTGGATCGCCAGGGCCGTTGCTTAGCATCAGCGCGTCAAACTCGAGGGTGTTGAAGTCGTAGTCCCATGGCACGCGTGTCACCTCTACGCCGCGTGCGAGTAGGTAGCGGATGATTCCTTCTTTTACTCCGCAATCCACGAGCACCACTTTCTTGCCTGCACCTGCGTTGTAGGTCACTACCTCTTTGCAACTCACTTGTGGCACGAGGTTCTCGTCATTAGCTACAGGAGTGGTGTCATCGCCTTCGAAGATCAAACTTGCTTGCATGGTGCCATTCTCGCGCAGATGCTTCGTCAGTTCACGAGTATCTACGCCAGTGATAGCAGGTATCTGCTCACGAATCAGCCATGCTGCCAAATCCTCGTTGGCATTCCAGTGGCTATACTCAGGGCTGTACTCGGTCATGATGACTGCCGCAGGGTGGATGCGGTGGCTGTCCATAAACTCGGACAAACCGTTCTCCAAACTGCTGCATGCAGGCACGCCGTAGTTACCAATCAATGGATAGGTCATCACCACAATCTGCCCCTCAAAACCTGAGTCGGTCAGCACTTCGGGATAACCAATCATGGTGGTATTGAATACGAGCTCTCCGGCTACATTCTTCTCGTAGCCAAATGATGTACCTGTGAAGCAGGTGCCATCGGAGAGTTTCAAAATTACTTTTTTCATATATTCTTTTTGATTCAGGAGCCAGGATTCAGGAGTCAAGATTTATTGCTATTGACTGCACTAAACTAATTTGTCTTGGCTCTTTGTTCCTTGTTCTTGGTTCAATATTTTATCTCAAGATAGTCTCGCTACGATCTGGACCTACAGACACTACATCAATGCTTACGCCAGTCTCTTGCTCGATATATGCGATATACTCTTTCAGCTCTTTGGGCAACTCCTCGTAGGTACGGCATACCGATACATCGCATTTCCATCCTGGGAACTCCTTGTAGATTGGCTTGATATTATCTGCGTCTGCTTCAAATGGGAAGTAGTCAATCTTCTCGCCATTCAGTTCGTAGCCCACACAAACCTTGATAGTCTCAAAGTCGTTGAGTACATCGCTCTTCATCATAATCAGCGATGTCGCACCATTCATCATCACAGTGTATTTCAGTGCCACGAGGTCGAGCCAACCGCAACGGCGTGGACGACCAGTAGTAGCGCCAAACTCATGTCCTATCTTACGAAGCATCTCGCCTGTCTCATCAAACAACTCGGTTGGGAATGGACCTTCGCCTACGCGGGTGCAGTATGCTTTGAAGATACCATATACCTCACCAATATGTTGAGGAGCTACGCCCAAACCCGTGCATGCGCCTGCGCAGAGGGTGTTGCTGGAGGTTACGAATGGATAGGTACCAAAGTCCACATCCAAGAGCGAACCTTGTGCACCTTCTGCCAAGATACCTTTATCTTCGCGAAGCATCTTGTTCACCACAATCTCATTATCCACGATTGGGAACTGCTTCATCTCCTCAATAGCATTGAGCCATGCGCTGTCGTCTGGCAACTCAATGCCGCCCAATTGCTCTTGATGAGCAGCGCGAAGTGCATTGTAACGCTCCAAGAAGTCAGGACGCAGGATATCGCCTACGCGAAGACCATTGCGCGCAATCTTATCGGTGTAGGTAGGACCGATACCTTTGCCTGTGGTACCTACTTTCTTATCGCCTTTCTTCTTCTCCGAAGCGGCATCCAACATACGGTGGGTAGGGAGAATCAAGTTCGCACGTTTAGCGATTTGCAAACGGCTCTTTACATCCACACCCATTGCCTCGATAGCGTGAATCTCCTCCATGAGGATGATTGGGTCAATCACTACACCATTACCAATGATATTGGTGGTGCCATCGCGGAAAATTCCTGATGGTACGGTGTGGAGCACAAAACTCTTATCACCGAAATACAAACTATGACCAGCGTTTGGTCCACCTTGGAAGCGTGCTACTGCTTCATAACGAGGGGTCAATACATCGACGATTTTGCCTTTGCCTTCATCGCCCCATTGCATGCCTAATACGACATCTACTTTTTTCATATAATCTGTGCCTTTAAACTTTACACTTTAAACTTTCCACTAAATTCCCACTTGCTCGAAGATATAATCCACATTCTTCATGTAGTAATCCAAGCTGAAGCATGCGTCAATCTCCTCGTTGCTCAGGTGTGCGGTTACGCCTTCGGTCTGTTTGAGGTTCTCTTGCATCTCGCCGCCTTCCATCAGTGTCTTCATCGCCACAGGTTGTACGAGGTCGTATGCTTGTTCGCGTACAAAGCCCTTCTCAATCAGCGCATTCATCACGCGTTGCGCGAAGATTGCGCCATGGGTCAATCCGATATTGTGCAGCATATTTTCTGGATAAACCACGAGATTGTCCAATATACCCTCGAAGCGTGCCAACATATAGTCGAGCAACATCGTTGCATCTGGCAATACGATACGCTCAGTAGAACTGTGGCTGATGTCACGCTCGTGCCAAAGGGCGATGTTCTCGCTCGCGGTGCACATATATCCACGCATGACGCGCGCGCATCCGCATATATTTTCAGAGGAGATAGGATTGCGTTTGTGTGGCATAGCAGACGAACCTTTCTGACCCTTCTTGAATGCCTCTTCTACCTCGCGAACCTCTTGGCGTTGCATATTGCGCACCTCCAATGCCATTTGCTCCAAGGTACCAGCAATCACTGCCAAAGTAGCCAAATAGAACGCATGGCGGTCGCGACCCAACACTTGTGTAGCGATAGCCGCCGACTCAATGCCGAGGTGCTCGCATACGTAGGTTTGGATAGCTGGTGGGATATTCGCATAGTTTCCTACCGCGCCAGACAATTTACCTGCCTCCACGCCTTTGGCTGCCATCTCAAAACGCTCAATATTGCGGCGCATCTCCTCGTACCAGAGTGCCCATTTCAAGCCGAAGCTGCTTACATCGGCGTGCATGCCGTGGGTACGACCAATCACAGGGGTGTACTTAAACTCGTTTGCACGGCGTTTCAATACCTCGAGGAAAGAGTGCAAGTCCTTGCGCAGAATCTCGTTGGCTTGTTTCAAGAGATAACCATTGGCTGTATCTACCACATCGGTAGAAGTCAATCCATAGTGTACCCATTTGCGCTCCTCACCCAAACTCTCGCTCACGGCGCGGGTGAAGGCCACCACATCGTGACGGGTGATCTCCTCAATCTCGTGGATGCGGTTTACATCAAAAGTGGCTTTCTCGCGAAGCAACTTCACATCTTCTGCGGGCACTACGCCCAAGGTGCTCCATGCTTCGGCTGCCAAGATTTCTACTTCGAGGTAAGCACGAAACTTATTCTCTTCTGTCCAAATGTTGCGCATGACTGCGCGGCTGTAACGTTCAATCATATTGTATGTAAGTCTTTATTTTCTACTTTGATTTTGTTGAAAGCTTCAATAGCTTTGGCTATCGCTTTGTCGGTATTCTCGTCTGTCGCGAGGATAACGCCATAACGGCGATGTCCGTGTACTTCGGGTTTGCCAAAGAAACGCACCTGTACACCTGGCATTGCCAATGCCTCTTCCACGCCGCTGAACACTACTTCGGTCGCATCGCCTTCTACTACAATCGCTTTCGATGCACTTGCACCGAAGAAACGCACCTCTGGGATTGGCAATCCCAATACCGCACGCGCATGCAATGCAAACTCCGACAGGTCTTGCGAAATCATCGTTACCATACCTGTATCGTGTGGGCGAGGACTCACCTCCGAGAAGATTACCTTATCGCCCTCCACGAACATCTCCACGCCGAAGATGCCATATCCGCCCAAGGCGTCAGTCACTTTCTTTGCGATGTCCTCTGCTTGTGCCAATGCAGCGTCCGTCATTGCTTGTGGTTGCCATGACTCGCGGTAGTCGCCATCTACTTGGTGGTGACCGATTGGCTTGAGGAAGGTAGTGCCACCTGCGTGACGCACGGTCAGCAAGGTGATCTCATAATCAAAATGCACAAAGCCCTCTACAATCACGCGGCCTGCACCTGCGCGACCGCCCATCTGCGATTCTGTCCATGCTGGCTCTACATCTGCTTCGGTTTTTACGGTCGATTGACCATGACCCGATGACGACATGATTGGCTTCACTACGCATGGGATACCAATCTCCTCGATGGCTTGCAGGTACTCTTCGTGGGTGTCTGCAAACTTATATCTGGCAGTAGGCAAACCCAACTCTTCGGCTGCCATGCGACGGATGGCCTCACGGTTCATAGTTAAAAAAGCCGCGTTAGCCGTAGGGATAACGCGGTAACCTTCTTTTTCCATTTCGACGAGAGTAGGGGTAGCAATAGCTTCTACTTCAGGGATAATCAATGATGGTTGCTCTTGCTCTATCACTTGGCGGAGTTTTGCGCCGTCCAACATGTTGAACACATGACAGCGATGCGCCACTTGCATGGCTGGAGCGTTCTCGTACTTATCGCACGCAATCACTTCTATGCCGTAGCGTTGGAGCTCTAAGGCAACTTCTTTGCCCAATTCGCCACTTCCCAGCAAGAGAGCTTTGGTGGCTACAGAGGTAAGGGGAGTTCCGAAATTCATGTAAATATAA
>JAZNRY010000010.1:0-2819 GCA_045590995.1 Paludibacteraceae bacterium
TGGGTGTTGTTGTCTGCGGATAAAGAGCATGATGTCTATGATGAGCTGGCCGTAAGTCTTAGTGGTCTCTTGGATGGAGGTGTAGGTAGCGTATTTTTGCAGCGCATGAATTAACCATAATAGTGCATCGGGTTCGTCCATTCCGATTAGTTTGTGTGGTCGTCCTTCCATGAATGCGCGCACCTCTTCAACGGCCGTCTGATTGACAATAGCGTCCCAGTATTCGGGTCTTCCAATGCCCAATGTGCAGGCGGGTAGTGCGATGAACTCTTCGCGTGCTGTGGCCTTAAACCAAGGGTAACCCGCCAATAGGTAGCACTTATCGCCTTCGCGTTTGTAGAACTGTGATGCTGCGTTTTTTAGGCAACCAAACATGTCGTTGCGCGCTACGCGTCGGTCGAGTTCTTTTTTCCATAGGGTCTTCAGCGTTTTGGTGTTCACCTCGCTGATACCCGCAGAGAAGATGACACTCTCTCCTTTCTTCATAGGCATCTCGAAGTAGCCTGGTACCAATTGGTCTTCCTTGTAGTCAAATCCGCGCTCTTGCTCCTTGTAGTACTCAATGTCTTTGTACCATGCAGGTGCATGGGTATATTCCACTTTCTTGGAGCATTGCATGTAGAGTTCTGGGAAGGCGCTGTACATGCGGTTGGCTCGTCCGTTCTCGACTTCGCGCATGTCGGCATTGGCATTGGCGTTTTCTTTCGCCAATTCGTGTACGCTGCGGAATGCCAAGAAGGGTTTGAGTCGTAAGGTAGTAGGCGAGTGCGCTTCTACCAGCGTGTAGCGAATCAGTACGCGTGGTTCGAAGCTGACCAGCATGCGCTCTTTTGTAAGGATGACGCCCCCCACGCGATAGGTGGTCTTACTGATGACTTCGCAGTCGAACTCGCGAATGTACTTGTGTCCGTTGGGCGAGAAGTTGTTCCAACCGTACTTGTGCAATCCCAAGTTAAACTCCGCTCCGTGTTGAATCACAGTCTCGTCTAAACTGCCCAATAGGACATAATTGTTTTCAGGCAATTCGCCAGCGA
Source organism: Paludibacteraceae bacterium (assembly GCA_045590995.1). Lineage (GTDB taxonomy): Bacteria > Bacteroidota > Bacteroidia > Bacteroidales > Paludibacteraceae > Colicola. The sequence goes on from JAZNRY010000010.1 coordinate 1,035, forward strand.
GTGGCAGCACCAACTGGCCGTGGTATTTACGCGTGTTGCAGTCAATCAAAGTGGTTGAGTTATACGCGCCAGCACGATTGGTGCGAATCATCTCTTTGCTCAAACTGCGTTCTAAGTTGATGAGCAAAGTCTTATCGAAATTCAAATAACTCATATCCTAATCTAAAATTGTAAATGATACTTCGTTAAGTCGTAAATGGTGTTTTCCGATCCCTTAGCTGAACTTTCCTCCGTGCTTCATCTCTGCATCCATGAAGAACTGGCGGATTTGTTGCTCGGCGTCTTTCTTGCAAATGAGCAGAACACCTTCAGATTCGGCAATGATATAATCTTCCAATCCCTGTACCACTGCCAAATGTCCTTCGGGCAGGGTTACGATATTGCCATGGCTGTCGTAATAGGTAGCATCGCAGTGCAGTGTGACATTGCTGTTGTCGTCTTTCTCGCTCAATTCGTATAGCGACCCCCATGTGCCGAGATCGCTCCAACCGAAGTCGCTGGGCATGACATAGACATTCTGGGCTTTCTCCATCACACCGTAGTCAATGGAAATGCTTGGGCAGGTAGAGAATATGTCCTGTATGAATGCTTCCTCTTTCTCGGTACCGATAGGAGAGCACTGCGAGCAGTCGTCTGCACCTATCATAAATTTTTCTGCCACTTCGGGCAAGAATTGCTTAAAGGCATTTTGAATGCTGCGTAAGCTCCACACAAAGATTCCCGAGTTCCACAAGAAGTCGCCACTCTCCAAAAAGACTTTAGCTAACTCTAAGTTGGGTTTCTCGGTAAAAGCCTTGACCCTGTAGATACCTTCTCCGCTGGTGCTTTTTAGGGCTTCTTCGCCTCGCTGGATATAGCCATAGCCCGTTTCAGGACGGGTGGGCTTCATTCCTAAAGTAAGCAGTGCGTCGTGGTCTTGAATGAAGTTGAAGCCTTGTTCGATGGTTAGACGGAATTGGTCCTCTTGCAGGATTAGGTGATCGCTTGGTGCGACTACAATGTTGATGCTCTCGGTACTATCGGCTTTGTTGCTCAAACGCCTCATCGCCTCGATTCTTGCGGCAGCATAAGCAATACAAGGGGCCGTGTTTCGGCGAGCAGGCTCGCATAGCACTTGCTCGGCGCGCAAGTCGGGAATCTGCGCTAACACCTCTTCGCGATACAATACATTCGTGACAATGAGGATGTTCTCAATAGGTACAATAGGTCGAAAACGATCTACTGTCATTTGCAATAGGCTGCGCCCTGTGCCAAAAAAGTCTAAGAATTGTTTTGGTTTGTGATTTCTGCTGAATGGCCAGAAGCGGCTACCCACTCCTCCAGCCATAATAACACAATAATTGTTCTCTGTCATGGTATATATGAATGTTTATTATTATCACTTTCTGCTTCTCAAAGTAAGCGAACCTTAATCAGCCTGCAAAGATACTACTTTTTTTTTACATACGCAAGCGCGTGACCGCAAAAAGTGCATTTTTTTAGGTTTGTTGTATTCTGTAGGGTATGCTTTTCCCATAGGAGTCCTTGCTTTGGGGTATTCATGGGATATTCGCGGAGTATTCGTGGAGTATTCACGGGGTATTCATATGTATCGGTTATGTATCGGTTATCTATCGGAACAGACTCGGAGGAGAGAGGGGTGACAATTTAGATGAAAGACAATAGATAGTAAAGGACGATTATTTTTTATAACGACAATACCGACAAATTGCGCGGCAATCAATTCCCTGCCGCGCTATAAGGCTTCAACTAAACTGGTGAAAAGTGAAAGGTGAAAAACGGAAA
>JAZNRY010000011.1:0-8944 GCA_045590995.1 Paludibacteraceae bacterium
TTGGACATACGAGAGAACAAAGCCTTGAGTCCAGAACTGCTTACCGCCTCCAAGTTAGAAGACATCATCTGGCATGCTACCAAAAAAATACCAATACCAGCAACTAATTGAAGGATAGCAGTTAGTATAGTTAGAAACATACTCTATAAAGTTAAAAGAGTTTTATAAGTTTTAAGAGTTCTAAAGGAGTAAAATTAAAAAGGACTTATGCACGTCATGGTGCACAAGTCCTTGAGTGTTTAGAAGTTGTTGAGTTGCAATTGGAAGTATGCTTGTGGGTGTTTGCATACAGGGCAAACCACTGGAGCATCCTGACCAATATACAAGTGACCACAGTTGCGGCATTGCCAAATAGCATCACCATCGCGGCTGAACACCAATTTGTCCTCGATATTCTTCAACAGTTTGAGATAACGCTCTTCGTGTGCTTTCTCTACAGCAGCCACACCTTCCATCATGATAGCAATCTCCTCGAAGCCTTCTTCGCGAGCCTCTTTTGCCATACGTGGATACATGTCTGTCCACTCTTCGTTCTCGCCCATTGCACCGTCTTTGAGGTTCTCAAGGGTAGAGCCAATACCGTGAATGAGTTTGAACCAGAGCTTAGCGTGCTCTTTCTCTTGTGCAGCAGTCTCCTCGAAGAGAGCAGCTATTTGCTCATAGCCGTCTTTCTTAGCCTTGCTTGCGTAGTAAGTGTACTTGTTGCGAGCTTTAGATTCGCCTGCGAATGCCTCCCATAGGTTGGCTTCGGTCTTTGTGCCTTTAAGATCTTTCATATTTGTAGTAATTTAAAAAGTTGTTTACATTATCGGATATTATATCGGGTGCAAAGGTAGTGTTTTTTTTTGATATGTGCAAGAAATATGCCAATTTTATGAGAAATACTTGGCAAAAGAGAGAAGCATATTTGATTGCACCTTCCTTTTGGTATCTTCGGCATTATAGTGCATTTGTGCCGAAGGTTATGCCAAAGGTTTATTCATTCAGACATTTTGTATCAAACAAAAAGTCAAATACTCCGATTCTTAGTACACCGTCATTGTTGTAAAATTTTCCTCCATAATCACCAGAAATGATTACCTTTCGGAAACTATCTTCTATTTTCATTAATGGACGTTGTTCTTGAGCCACTTTATCCGCATCCGACATCATATATGCAGACTGAATGTAAATACGTTGTGAGCCACGATTGATGACATAATCTACCTCTAACTTTTTATGCTTGTTTTTGCCATCTGCGCCCTTCTCCCATATCTCAACTAAACCTACATCTACAGAATAACCGCGTGAGCAGAGTTCGTTGTATAATACATTTTCCATCATATGGCTGTTCTCAATTTGTCGGAAGCCAAGCAGCATGTCTGGATTACGCAGACGTTTGTTTCTTCGGTCTTCCAAATTGATTTGGATAATATGGTCTGCTTGAATCCCCTGCTCTAACAAATAGTTTTTAAACAACTCAAATAACAGGAACGATTTACCACAACGACGAATACCAGTGATAATTTTTATCATTCCATTTCCGTCAGCAGAAATGAGCTTTTGTAAATACAAATTGCGATTAAATACCATAATTACAGAGTTTTTTGGTGATTTTTCACCAATATTCGCTTTGAACGTACCAAAATGTTCCATTAAATCGTTGTTATTTCCTGTTTTCACCTTTCAATTTGTGCAATGTGTCTCTATAATAATGCTGCTCCAATCTTCGGCGCGGAAGGGGTTTTGCGCCGAAGATTGGAGAATGTGGAGGGTGAAATGATATATACAACACGCGGGAAGTGTAGTATTTACTGGACTTCCCGCATGAGTGTATTTTTTTGAAAAAAGTTTTCGAGTGCAGAAGAATGAACGAGCATGCGGTTGGCATATATAACAAAAAAAGAAGCCATAACTTTGCGTTTCGTGCTGCAAAGTTATGGCATTTATGGGGAATTTGAAAGTTAAAAATGTTATTTCACTTTCTGTCCAGTAATTGTATATTTCTTATCGTCACGGATGATGAATACTTTATCTGCGCGAATCACCTTCATTACTTGAGGTTCACTCTTAATTTCGGGAAGATTAGTGCCAACGATTGGCTCTGCTGTGAAAATAGCGGTATATGTTGCATTACCCGTTACTACAACAACCTCTGGCGACCAGCCTGCAAATGTATAGGTGTATTCTTCATCTGCGGCCTTCGTAGGTTCTTCGCAAGAAGGCATAGAACCATATTCCCACTCATCTTCACACAATATATTACCATCTTCATCGAGGAATGTTATGGTATACTTACGCAATTCTGAAGTATAGGTTGCGGTATATGTTGCATTACCTGTTACTAAAACAACTTCTGGACTCCAACCTGCAAAAGTGTATGTGTATTGCTCAGTGTCTGGTTTGGTTGGGATTGAGTGAGTTGGCATTTGACCATAGGGTACTTCTGTTTGATCTATAATTGAACCATCATCATTCTTCCAAGTTATGGTATATGTTTTATCATCTTCTTCAACGAAGAAGAAGTCCTTCCATTGGTCTGCTTTGGTGTATGCAGATAATGTTCCATTTGGGATAGTTAGAGTACAACTCCATTTGTCTATATCAGCGAGGGCTGACGCACCACAAGTAGGAGGTTGATGACAATAACTATATAATCGGGTCATAGCTACACAGTCAGAGAATGCTTCTGCTCCAATTGTCTGCACTTGGAATCCGAAACTAAAATAGTCAATAGATGAACATCCAGAGAATGCGTAATCACCAATACTTTTAGCACCATTACCAATAAGAACATAATACAAGTTTGTGCATCCATAGAACTCGTTGGTTTCTACTTTACTTGGGATATCAGAGATTATAATACTTCTCAATGTCGGGCTTCTATAGAATGGTGAGTATCCATAATCCTCTGTATTTTGATAAGTAAGTTCTCGTCCAATATATACACTATCCAAAGGACAGTCATAGAAGAAGCCTTCATCAACAGAATTTCTTCCTAATGACAAAGGTCCTGTACCATCCTCAAAACCAACAACAGAAAGAGAAGTACACCCTTTGAATACGCCTTCACCTATAGAAGAAACTGATTTTGGTATGAAAATTTCAGGAAGTGAATTGCAATAATAAAAGGCAGCATTCCCTATTGTTGACAGTGTATTGCTTAATTGTATATAAACAAGGTGATTGCATCCATAGAACACATTATCTCCTAAAGTGTTAACTGTATTCGGTAGTGTCAAAGAATCCAATAATACACAATTGTAGAACGCTCTCTGATTTATATCTCCCACTTGATTTCCCAAATGTACTTTTTGTAGTTTTGTACAATTAGCAAAGGCAGATTCGCCAATTAAACCGACATTACTGATATTATAGGTGGCTATATTTGTAGTGGAAGAACTTTCGAAAGCACTTGCCCCTATCATTCCGATATTTTGAATTGTGACATTTTCCAATCCAGAGCACTTCTGGAATGCATATTGGCCGATTGTGGTAACACTCGAATTCACTGTCAAATTCTGCATCTTTGTACAATTAGCAAAGGCTGATTTATCAATGAGACCGACATTACTGATAACATAGGTGGCAGGATTTCCTGTAGAAGAACCTTCAAAAGCTTTTAGTCCGATTTTTCCATTATTCTTGATGGTCACATTCTCCAATCCAGAGCACTTCTGGAATGCATATTGACCAATATTTCCGACACATGAATCTACTACCAAAGTTTTAATTGCCGTACAGTTGGCAAAGACATAATCTTCGATATCCCCCTTATTGTGAAGTTGGTATGTCGCATTTCCGTTTATTGATGATTTTTGGAAGGCTTCTGAAGCAATTCCTCCGTTGTTATATATATCTGCATCTGCAATACCATCACAACTATAAAATGCTTGAGTCCCGATATTCTTTACAGAGTCAGTAATAACCAATTTGTATAATTTATCACATTCAGCAAATGCAGAAGAAGAAATATTTCCGCTATTATTTATGAAATAAAAAGCATTCGATTTTTTTGAACTATTACTGAAAGCGTTAGTACCTATATTTCCAACATTTGAAGTAATTATCAGTGTATCAATTGATGAACAGCCAGAAGCCATGTTCGACGGCAGTGAATGATTGCAATCAACAACCATCTTAGTCATCTTGCTATTATTTCTGAAGGCATTGATGTTTATTGAATCTATAGACAATGTTACATTTTTATAAACTACAGATTTACCTATAAAAAACTCGGTAGTAGCGCCTGAGTAATCACAGTCAATAATATCGCATGTACGTTGACTTGGATTAACCAAAGCATAAACAATACCATCCACGGAGAAATATGAATTTAAGTTTGTATAAACTCGTTGTGTTCCTAATACACTATATCCACTTTGGTAATTTGTATTTCCAACATATGTTATTCGACCCGATAATGACTGGAAGGCAGAAGTGATTCCTGTAGGTACAGAGTTAGGAAGCATGATGACTTTATACAATTTTGGACAGCCATAAAAAGCTTGCTCCCCAATAGAAATAACACTATTACCAATATATACAACATTCAAGTTGGAACATCCATTAAAGGCATAATCACCAATTGATGTAACAGCATTTGAGATAATAATAGAACTTGCGGTGGTATTACCGCGGAAAAGATTGGTTCCTATACCATACGAACCTCCACGATAATTAGCAGGAAGAGTTATCTGACAGTCATTCCCCAAATACATTATGGCATAATCTATACCATCACTCTTTGCAAAAACAAAATCACCAACGGTGTCTTTTCCTGAATATACATCACTAGCATAATATGCAACCCCACCATGTTTAGTGCTTCCCTTAACAATATCTAATCCTGATAAGTTAATCACAATGGTCAAAGAAGTGCAATTTATGAAAGCATTATGTTCAATGCTGGTCACGCTTTCACCGATAGTCACAGTGGTCAAAGAAGAGCAACCCGCGAAAGCACCCTCTCCAATGCTCGTTACGCTATTGGGGATAGTGACAGAGGTCAAAGAAGAGCAAACCCTGAAAGCATCCTCTCCAATACTCGTTACGCTGTAGGTGGTATCGTTGTAAGTAACGGCTTCGGGAATAATTACTGAACCAGAATATTCGTCCCTATAAGTAGAAAAGGAAAATCCTCGATAAGTAACAGAAGCAGTTTGGGTACTGCTATCAAAATCATACCATATACTATCTACTTTCGTATTAGAGGCATAGATAGCACTCATGTTGGATAGCAGCAGAAGGAAAAATGTAAAAAGTTTTTGTTTCATAATAATTAAGTTTTTATTGCTTGCTAGGAATGTTATTCGTTTTTTCTTCCAAATTTTTGCAAGCCAAATAATATGCTATTAACAATTGTGCAACAAGGTCGTCCTTGTATTGATCTATAACTGTCAATACAGCTTTTTCTGTTAATTGATACTTTTTCTCAATCTCCACACAACTAAGTAGTTCTGCTGAAGGGTCAATCTTCTTGAGGAAATTTTCAATGCTTTTCTTTTCCAGCTTAAATTCTGCTAAATCTTTTAATTCAATCATATTTTTGTTGTATTTAAAATTACCCCTACTCACTTTTGGCATTTCGGGTTACTCCATATAATATACTCATACATAGACACACAAAAAAGCGCAGACTTCCGTTGCTTATTCATTAACAGAGGCCTTCGCATTGCCAGATAAGTCAAATAAACAACAGGAAACCTACGCTGGTATGACGACACACTGCACTATACAAGCGCAGTATGGATATAATCATACCCATAGGCATCTACTGATTACTTTGGTTTTGACTTATCTAAAGAAAAGTTGCGAAGTTTTCTGTTAATCAAACGCAAAGCGTCAATAAACGCTATTTAATATGTCCGAAACCTACCCAAGAAAGAACCTTTGCGAAACGCTTTTCGCAGGACATACTCCCTCCAGCGTAGGATTCGGCTGCAAAGGTAGTACTTTTTTTTGAATTGAGCAAGAAAAAATGCATTTTGGAGCGATTTTTAGTTTAGATGACGAGTTGATAGTATAAAACTTTAGGAAATGAGTCAACCTTTTTAGGAAATGAGTCAACCTTTTTTAGGCGGCAATATTCCAATACTTCATACAATTGGCGGTCGTGCCTACCCTGTACGGCACTACCCTATAGCCATACGGCTGCGTACCCGCGAGGAGTACGCCATTCTATGTATTGCGCTCAATCCTCAAAGTGGGGACTTTTCGGGCGCAATACTCGAAGTGCCATTCAAGGCACTTCTTCACGGAGTTCCTTCGGAGTTCTCTCGGTCGTCGGTCGGTGGGATTAGGCAAGGTATAAGAGAAGGAAGAAGGATGGCAATCTTAAGAATTGGTAGTGTGCGCAAGCGCAGGTGGTGTCGCCTATGGGCGAGGTAATGGCTCGCAAAGCGAGCAGTAATGTCGCCGTTGGCGAGGTGATGCACGCTGCGCATGAGTGATGGCTACTGCGTAGCGGTAACTTCGGCGAAGCCGACATCACTCGCCAAAGGCGCATAACCCGTGCAAGCACGCACCACCTCACACAGTGACACAACCAACAAAAAAGCACAAGCTTAAAACTTGTGCTTTTTTTGTTATTCAATACTGAAGTATTTACAGAGTCTTGGCTACCTCGATTTGCTCGAAGGTCTCAATGAGGTCGCCTTCTACGATGTCGTTGTAGCTCTTGATGCTCAAACCGCACTCCATGTTGAGACCCGCCTCCTTGATGTCATCCTTACCATGCTTGAGCGAAGACAACTCGCCAGTATGGATAACGATACCATCACGGATTACGCGGCATTTGTTAGCACGCTTGGCCTTACCCTCACGCACGATACAACCTGCGATAGTCCCCACCTTGGAGATACGGAAAGTTTGCAATACCTCGAGCGTAGCAGTAACCTCCTCCTTGATATCTGGCGAAAGCATACCTGCCATAGCCGACTTGATCTCTTCGATAGCATCGTAGATGATAGAATAGATACGGATATCCACCTCCTCGTTCTCCGCCATCTTACGCGCTGTGCTGGTAGGACGGACATTAAAGCCGACGATAATCGCATCTGAAGCAGCAGCCAAGAGCACATCAGAATCGGAGATTGCACCCACAGCACCGTGGATAACATTGACTTGGATATTCTCGGTAGAGAGTTTGATGAGCGAGTCTTTGAGCGCCTCCACAGAGCCGTCCACATCACCCTTGACGATGATATTGAGCTCTTTGAAGTCACCAATAGCCAGACGACGACCAATCTCGTCCAATCCAACATGTTTCTTGGTGCGGAGCGACATCTCGCGTTGCAATTGCTCGCGTTTGTTAGCAATATCGCGTGCCTCTTGCTCGGTAGCCATCACATTGAACTCATCACCTGCCTGTGGTGCGCCATTAAGACCAAGAATCAAACATGGCTCGCCGGGAAGGGCTTGTTGGATGCGTTGTCCGCGCTCGTTGAACATGGCTTTGATCTTACCATGATAGATACCTGCGAGGACAATATCGCCATGATGGAGCGTACCATCCTGCACAAGCACAGTAGCCACATAACCACGACCTTTGTCGAGCGACGACTCGATGATAGAGCCCTTTGCACGACGATTAGGGTTGGCCTTGAGTTCGAGCATTTCGGCTTCGAGAAGCACTTTCTCAAGGAGTTCGAACACACCTTCACCCTTCTTAGCAGAGATATGTTGGCATTGGTAAGAGCCACCCCAATCCTCTACGAGGATATTCATATTGGAGAGTTGCTCCTTGATCTATCTGGATTAGCACTTGGTTTATCGCACTTGTTAATAGCGAAAATCATTGGCACACCAGCCGCTTGCGCGTGGTTGATGGCCTCGATGGTCTGTGGCATGACCGCATCGTCGGCAGCCACAATGATAATCGCAATATCCGTCACTTTCGCACCGCGGGCACGCATGGCAGTAAACGCCTCGTGACCAGGAGTATCGAGGAAAGTGATGTGCTGACCATTCTTCAGCTTCACATTGTACGCACCGATGTGCTGTGTAATACCACCTGCCTCACCTGCAATCACGTTGGCATTACGGATATGGTCGAGGAGCGATGTCTTACCGTGGTCCACGTGACCCATGACGGTTACGATTGGGCAGCGTTCGGTGATATCCTCTTCGTTGATTACCTCATCGGCATTGATTTCCTCAACCACTTCGGCAGAAACGAACTCAGTAGAGAAGCCAAACTCCTCGGCTACGAGGTTGATGGTTTCTGCGTCAAGACGCTGGTTGATACTAACCATGACGCCGAGCATCATACAGGTACCGATGACCTTGGTCACAGGCACATTCATCATCACGGCGAGGTCGTTGGCGGTCACAAACTCGGTGAGTTTGAGCACCTTACTTTGCTCTTGCTCCGCAGCGCGCTCTTGCGCCATCTTCTCGCGCTCTAACTCGCGACGCTCGCGTTTGTGCTTGCTGGTAGTACTCTTACCTTTGTTGCCTTGTAGGCGTTGGATAGTCTCCTTGATTTGGCGTTGTACTTCCTCGTCATCGACCTCCACTTTGAAGCCCTTGGCTTTGTTGTTCTTCTTTTGAGGTTTTTGATTGCGTGCATCATTTATGTCCACCTTGTTTTGTTTGATGCGTTCGCGTTTGCGTTTCTCGCCGTCTTTAGAGGCATTTGCGCCATTGCCAGCATTGCCGCCGTTGTTGGCAGCAGGTTTATTGGCTTTGCGTTGTTGCTCGCGTGCCTCGCGCTCTTTGCGCTTCTCCTCTTTGGTTTTCTTGGTTGGATGAGTAGCCGTATTGATACTGCTCAAATCAATCTTACCCAACACCTTAGGTGCATTTTTGAGCACAGGTTTACCCAAGCGGAATATCTCCTCTTTTGACTGCTCAACAGGTTCTTCTGCTGCTTGAGCGGCTTGCTCTGCTTTCTTAGCGGCTTCTGCAATAGCTCTCTCAGCAGCCTCTTTAGCAGCTTGTGCTTCTTGCGCCGCTTTTTTCT
>JAZNRY010000012.1:0-17741 GCA_045590995.1 Paludibacteraceae bacterium
ATTGTATTGCAAAATCAAGTGATGAGACAGTTAATATTCATACTATGTTTGCTCCTCGTTTCTGCTATCGCTCCTGCAGCGACTAAGCATACTTATGCTGATAAGTCGGTGTTGAGCGAGGGAAAAGTGATAAAGATACAAGTGAACGAGACGGGTATTTATGCCGTTACCTACGATGAATTGAAGGATTGGGGATTGCAACCTGATAAGGTGCGTGTCTTGGGGTATGGCGGCAATATGCTGAGCGAGAATTTTACATTGCACAAGTGGGACGACCTTCCTTCGGTGGCTTTCTATATGCATAAAGGCAATGATGGCGTTTTTAATCGTGGCGATTACATCTTGTTCTATGCGCGTGGTTCCATAGGGTGGAAATACGCAGGCGGTTATTGGAGACATACGCGCAATCCGTATAGCGATTATGGATATTATTTCCTCAGCGACTCGGCGGGCGAACAACGATTCATAGAGGAAGCCCCTGCTTTAGATGCATCGAATGTGTATGAGGTAGATTGGTTTACTACTAACTTGCTGCATGAGGTGGAGAAATTCAATATGCTGGACAAAACGGGAGCCAGTGGGGGTGGACGCGAGTTTTATGGTGAAACCTTGTCGGTGAGTGATAATGTGCTGAAAGTGCCATTCGAAACACAATATGTTCGCAACGATATTGCTATGGTTTGTCAGGCGAATGTGGCTGCTACTTCTGCCGAAAACTCCAAGTTTACATTGCATTTGGCAGGTCAGAGTACTTCGGTTTCGATACCAGCAATCAAAGTGTCGGATTTCTATACCAAAGCCGAGTGTGACTCGTTGCGCCTGAAAGTGAAGGCGAACACAACTGGCAAACAAGAAGTACAATTGCAGTTCTCGAATACGGCTACGGCAGCAATGGGCTACCTGAATTATATCGAATTGAGTGTTCCTACCGATTTGGTTATGCGTGGCAAAGAGTTGGCTATCTGCAATGCCACCAATGCTAACAAAGCATCTCAACTCCGATTTGTCATGTCGGGTGCTTCTGCGAATACACAGATATGGCGCGTGACGGATGGCGTGAACATAGACCGCATGCCGATTACGAACATAAGCGATGGAAAGATTGCTTGGGTAGGTGCTACAACTGTCGTGGAGCAATACATGGCGGTAGATGTGGCGCAACAAGGCTGGAGAAAACCACAATATGTGGGCGTCGTACCTAATCAAAACCTGCATGCATTGCGCAACAAAGACTATGTGATTATTTGTCCAGAGGAGTTCCGAGAGCCAGCACTGCGCTTGGCAAAGAAACATGAGGAGGTGGATCACTTGACATGGGCTGTCGTGACGGATAATGAAGTATATAATGAGTTTTCTTCTGGTACGCCCGATGTGAGTGCCTATCGTTGGTTGATGAAAATGCTGTATGATACTGCGGAAGGCGATGTGAATAGGCAACCCAAGAACCTATTGCTGCTGGGCAGTGCATCCTACGACAATCGCAAGTTGTTGGGAACTGTTTCGGGAGTGAATCGCCTATTGGTGTTTGAAGCAAAAAACTCTACAAAGGAAACCGATGCATACGCTTCGGATGACTATTGTGGTTTCTTGGATGATAATGCGGGTATTACTTCAAGAGGAACCTTCAATGAGATATATGCCCAAATGAGAATCGGAGTTGGTCGTCTTCCCGTGCGCACATTGGAGCAAGCCAATCAGGTTGTAGATAAACTCTGTCGCTACATGGATAATGCGGTGTTGGGCAAATGGAAGGCGCAAATCTGTTTCTTGGCAGATGATGGCGATCGTGGATTGCATATGCAGACTGCTGATACTGGAGCAGAGATCCTGCGCAAGGAGAACCCCAGTTTTGTGGTCAATAAGATTTATTTGGACGCTTACACCCAAGAGGTGAATGCTTCAGGCGAACGCTATCCATTGGCAAAGAATCAGTTTGATAATATGCTCAACAATGGTATCCTGTTTATGAATTATTCGGGACATGGTGGATACAACAATATCACCAACGAACTATTTATGACTACAAATGATATTCGTAATATGGGAAATACCAATCATGCTTTTTGGTTTTTAGCTACATGTAGTTTCTCGCATTATGATAGTGCTATCCCTTCTGCGGGTGAGGAGGCTGTGCTCAATCCACATGGCGGAGCGATAGGCGTGTTGTCCGCTTGCAGAACCGTGTATGCAACACAAAATGAAGTGCTGAACAAACACCTTTGTGACACGCTTTTTGGACATAAGGATGCTTTCTCCTATGATATGACATTGGGACAAGCGACCTCTATTGCCAAAAATCAAACGGGAATAGATTCCAACAAAATGGCGTATGTCTTGTTGGGTGACCCTGCGTTGAAACTCAACTACCCAACCGATTACGAGATCCGAACAATCACGCAAATCGACACATTGCACGCTTTGGCTGTGCAGACCGTTCAGGGCTATGTGGCAGATGTCACGGGAGATACGGCTACTTGGTTTAATGGTCAGATGGATGTCACCGTGTGGGATAAGATGCAGCGCGTGATGACCAACGATAACGATGTAACGGATGAAACAAAGAAGACTAGAATCCCGTTCAACGATTATCCTAATATCTTGTTTGCAGGACAAACTACCATACAAGATGGCAAGTTCGAATATACCTTCATGGTACCTAAAGATATTCGATACAACTATGGCAATGGGCGAATTGCATATTACGCCTACGATCCAGAAAGTCGTGAAGAAGGTGTTGGTCATTATGAGAAGTTTGTGGTAGGAGGCAGTAGTTCAGTGGAGATTATCGATACACTGGGACCTGAAATGCGTATTTATCTGAATAATCCTGCTTTCATGGATGGCGATAAGACATATGAGTTCCCACATTTCTATGCAGATATCTACGATGAGAGTGGTATCAATACTGTCGGCTCAGGTATCGGACACGATTTATTGATGATTATTGATGAAAACCCAGCTACAACCTATGTGCTGAATGAATACTTTGTTGCTCAGAGCAATAGTTATCAGCGTGGTATGATTAGTTATAAGATGCCAGAGATGACCGAAGGAGCGCATAAACTCACTTTCAGAGCATGGGATTTGATGAATAATAGTAGTACGGCCACACTAAATTTCCAAGTAGTGAAGGGTATGAACCCTACGCTGTATCAGGTGATTGCATATCCTAATCCTGTGGCTTCAACTGGCGTATTGAATTTCCAAATAGAATACGACCAACCCAACGAGGTTATTCAGACCGAAATACGCATGTATGATTTGAGCGGACGATTAATCAAAGATTACGCACAAATAGGTACGGAGGGAATACAATGGAATATGAATGAAATCAATGCCGCACCAGGCATCTATTTATATCAAGTGAAAATCAAAACACCGACTTCGGATTTTGTGTCCAAAGCAGGTAAAATTATAATTTTGTAAGTAACGCCTATGAAACATTTTTAGAATAGCTATTACCGATGGGCTCTATGGGCTCCCTATAAAAACGATTATTAACTAAAAAAATAAAAACAAACTACAACAATGAAGAAAATTATTTTATCAATTCTGACCCTTGTTGGTCTTGCGTTGCCAGCCTTGGCAACCAATCCTGTGATTACTGCTATGCCATCGCTCACGATTGCTCCTGATGCGCATGCTGCTGGTATGGCTGACATCGGTGCTGCTACTAATCCAGACCTCAATTCACAACACTGGAACCCTTCTAAGTATGCTTTCATGGAGAGCAAAGGTGGAATCACGGTCAATTATACACCTTGGCTCACCAAACTGGTAAACGACATTAATTTGGCATACATTGCTGGTTATTACAACATCGGTGAGATGGCGGGTACCGTTTCTGGTAGTTTCCGATATTTCTCTATGGGTGAGGTTACACTCATGGAGATGGACGCTAATTATCAAGGTAGTCCTTTGGGTACTGCTCATCCTAACGAATGGGCGTTAGATGTGGCTTACTCACGCAAACTGCACGAGTACTTGAGTATGGCTGTTGCATTGCGATTCATGTACAGCGACCTCAATAATGGCATCAATTCTTCTACCAGTACTTCTCCTGAGATGTATCCAGCATGGACTATGGCAGCAGATGTGTCTTTGTACTATCGCCAACCTATTGCTACCCCTATGGGTGAAAGCTATTTTGCATTAGGTTTCAACCTCAGCAATTTGGGTGGTAAGATGTCATACGATGATGGCTATACCAAGCACTTTATTCCTGCAAACATGCGTCTGGGTGTTAGCTACGAATTGCCATTCGATGATTACAACCGATTGATGATTTCTGCAGAAGCAAACAAGATGTTGGTTCCTACCTATAACTCTAAGTTCGCGAATGACGGCAATGGTGGTCAATACGACCAAACAGACTATGCTGCGGTGTCTTCACCTAACGGTTGGTGGCAATCATTCTGCGATGCTCCAGGTTATTACAATGAGAATACGGGTAAGCATGTTTCTGCGACAATGGAAGAGTTGCAAGAGATTCAATGGGGTATTGGTCTTGAGTATAGCTACAACCGCCAGTTCTTTGGTCGCGTAGGTTATAGCCACGAGAACTACTACAAGGGCAACCGCCGCTATGTGACCCTTGGTGCTGGTTTCAAACTCAGCATCTTCTCGCTCGACTTTGCATACTGTATCGCTACTGCACCATCTAACCCATTGGATGGTACCATGCGCTTCACACTCGGCTTCGACCTTGCGGGTATCAAAGATTTGGTAAACAATAAGAAATAATGCGTATCGGTTTCGGATATGATGTACACGCTTTTGCTCCCAACCGCGAATTGTGGTTGGGGGGCATTCGTGTGCCTGCGGAACAAGGGTTATTAGGGCACTCCGATGCCGATGTGCTGATTCATGCGCTATGCGATGCCCTGCTTGGTGCAGCCGCTATGCGCGACATTGGCTACCATTTCCCGCCCGTAAAGGGCAATGAGTACGAGAATATCGACTCTAAGATTCTCCTGCGCAAGGTTATGACCATGCTCCGCGAAGCGGGATATGAATTAGGCAATTGCGATTGCACCATCTGTGCCGAAGCACCCAAACTCAATCCCCATATCCCTGCCATGACAGCATGCTTGGCAGAAGTGATGGGCGTGAGCGAAGGACAAATAAGCATCAAAGCCACTACTACGGAGAAACTCGGATTTGTCGGTAGAAAAGAAGGCATTGCTGCGCAAGCGGTAGTTCTTATCGAAAAAACAAGATGAAGATTATCAAACTGATAGTGTGTGTGGTGGGGATTTTTTGTTGTGGCAAAGTCGCAGCAGAAGATATTACAAGTGTGCGTGATACATTGATAACCAACGATTCTATCATTGTCGTTCACACCGTATGTGCTCCTATCTGTTCCTCACGCGCGCGTATATATAATAAGGAGTGGCAACTGATTGGCGTGCTTCAACCGCCATTCAAGTCGGCTTTCCCTGAAGCGTACATTGAAGACGGGAAATTATTGTGGCGCGACAACGATAATTTTGACTACACCCCAGTTCGTTGATTTCTTCGCTTACCACTCGCTTACCACTCTGAACATCGTAATACCCCCAGAATCCTGATGCAAACATTCAAATCTACATCGCCTATGCAACTCCCGATTTATCTAATCGGCTATATGGCTGCGGGTAAAACTACGGTCGGTCGTTTGTTGGCTGAGCGTTTAGGGTGGCGGTTTGTGGACTTAGACGAGGCGTTTGCTGAGATTCACAGCCAGACACCTGCCGAGTATATCCGCGAACACGGCATTGAGGCGTTTCGCTACAAAGAGAAATATGTGCTCGAAGATTTGGCAGAACTGCCCATTGAGAAAGTGATTTATGCCACGGGCGGTGGTTATCCATGCTGGGAGGACAATATGGAGTGCCTCAAGGAATTGGGTACGAGTATTTATCTCAAATGGAAACCCGAGCATTTGGCTCAACGACTTATGCTCACGGATTTGAGTACGCGTCCTGTGCTACAAGGCCGCTCGGAGGAGGAACTGCTGGCTTTCATCACTCCGCAACTGGAGGCACGCGAGCCATTTTATATGAAAGCGGATTATGTGATAGAAGCACCAGTAAAAGATATAGCCGAAGAAGATGACATAAACATAGCAGAACAATTATGGAAATTAATCTCATACAAGACGAAATAATAGAGGAGTTCAGCAGTTTTGATGACTGGATGGACAGATATAGTCTGCTCATTGACTACGGAAATGGTTTGGAGCCTTTCCCTGAAGTCGATAAAAATGATAAAAACTTGATTGATGGTTGTCAATCAAAGGTATGGTTTACTGCCGAAATGAAAGATGGTAAAGTCCACTATCATGGTGATTCGGATGCCATATTGGTGAAAGGTATTGTAGCTTTGCTTATTCGCGTATTGAGCAATCATACTCCACAAGAGATTGTAGATAGCGAGTTATACTTCATTGATGAGATTAACCTCCGCGAGCACTTATCCCCAACCCGCAGCAATGGTCTCAACGCTATGCTCAAGCAGATGCGATTGTTCGCACTAACCTATCAAGCACAAAGTTAAACATGAAATTGAGAGAGAGCATACTCATTTTGATGGCTTTTTTTCCAGCCTTTATTTTTGCACAAGCGGCTATCATAGAGAAGGATACTTCGATTGTAACTCCTGAAGCACACTTCTTTGCTACCTTTGTCAAGTCTTTTGATCACGGAATATCGCTTACTTTTGAGGAGGAGATTCGTAGTGCACCAACGCACCGTTCGCATACTACGGTGGGCTTGACCTATGCGCCTATCCAATATGTGAATATCTATGCGGCTTATACGCTGAAATTGTATGGTGACCAAGGTTGGAGCGATGTCAATAAGTATCTTCGCCATCGTGCAAACTTCCTGATAACAGGACAAGTGAAGTTGGGGCAATGGAACTTATCGCTGCGCGAGGGTGTAATGTTGGATGCCCGTTGCGATGAGGTAGATAAACGAGAGAAAAATCAAGTGGATTTTACACTGCGTAGTCGCCTGCAAGCCGTATATGCGATTCCAGAAACGCCACTTAGTATTGTCGGTAAATTCGAAATACTCAACACCTTGAATGCCCCCGTGGACTATGTTAATGAGGCTCTCCCCCTTCAGGGGGAGTTGAAGGGGGTTTCCTATGGTCAGTATATTAGTGAATTGCGTCCAGAAGCAGGTGTGCAATGGAAAATCAACAAACAAAACTCCTTGACCCTCACCTACCGCTACAACTACCTTTACGATCGCGGTATTAGCATTGATGACATTACAGAAAATATCACGATAACAAATAAATATACTACTAAGCACCTAATACTACTTGCATATAAATTTGGTTGGTAAATCCATATAACATAACAACAGACACGCATTCGCGTGTCTGTTGTTATATTCCCAGCCTTTAACCTTTAGCCTTTAACCTTTAACCTTTAACCTTTAGCCTCTCACCTTTAGCCTCTCGCCTATACCTCGCTAATCTTTCCATCAGCGAATTGCAGTTTGCGTCCGGGGTATTGTTCAGGCCATGCAGGGTTGTGGGTGGACATAATCACGGTCATACCAGCTTGGCTGATACTATACAGCAAGTCCATAATACCTTTGCCTGTCTTGAGGTCGAGGTTGCCCGTTGGTTCGTCTGCTAAAATCAGTCCGGGGGCATTCAACAAGGCACGAGCAATCACCACACGCTGTTGCTCGCCGCCAGAGAGTTGATAAGGCATCTTGTATGCTTTTTCTGCCATGCCTACTTGCTTCAGTACATCCATGATATTGCTTTTCATCGCGCGTTTGTCTTTCCAACCTGTAGCTTTCAGAACGAACATTAAGTTCTCTTCTACATTGCGGTCGCTAAGCAATTGGAAGTCTTGAAATACCACTCCCACTTTACGGCGAAGATAGGGTATCTCACGGCGACGGAGTTTGAGCAAGTTGTAGTCTAAAGCCATGGCGTGAGTACCTTCCAAGGGTAATTCGCCATAAATGGTTTTCATAAAACTACTTTTGCCACTACCCACGCGCCCCAGCAAATAGACCATCTCACCCGATGAGATTGTCAGATTGACATCTTTCAATACGATTTGCTCGTCTTGACAGATCTCAACATGCTCATATACAATCAGTTCTTTCATTAATCCTGCCTTTAACCTTTAACCTCTCACCTTTAACCTTTAACCTTTAACCTCTCACCTCACTCCGCGTCCATTTGGTTAATCTTGTTTTCCAAATCAGCGAGTTGGCTCTTCAATGTGTCAATCTTCTTGCGCATATCATCCACCAACTTGTTGGCTTGCTTTGATTTACCAGTAAAGAAGAGGATATTGTTTTCTGCCGTCTTGATCTCTTGCACAAGGTTCTCGTACATCTTCACGAGTTTTTGGCGGTCGTTCATGCTATCCACTTTCTTGTTCCAACGCTCTTTAGCTTCTGCGCGTTTTTGTGCATATTGCTCACGAAGTTCTTTGGTCGCCTCGCGTTTTGCTTCGAAGAAGGTGTCGCAAGCTGCGGTGAATTTCTTCCACAAATCATCGGAATACTTGCGTGCTACAGGACCCACTTTCTTCCATTGTTGTTGGAGTTCGATGAGTTTGTTGGTGGTTTCTGTCCATTCGATGCTGTCCTTCAAAGCTTCTGCTGCTTCAATCAGTTCGCGTTTCTTCTTCAGGTTCTCGCTGAATTCATCGCGCATGCCTTTGTAGTAATTGGTTTTGGCCTTGAAGAATGCCTCGCACAAGTTGCGGTATTCGTTGTAGATGGCTTGGTTTTGTTTCTTTGGAGCGAAACCGATGGTGCGCCATTCTTGTTGGATAGCTTGCACTTTTTCGGTAGCGTCATCCCATTGTTTGTTGGATTTCAGTTTATTGACATCCAATGCCTTGATTTGCTCAATCAATGCTTGTTTCTTCTCCAAGTTCTCGTTCTCTTTAGCGTGCAACTCATCGAAGTATGCTTGGTGCTTCTTGTTGATTACGCTGCTGGCTTGTTTGAAACGATTCCACAAGTCCTCGCGCAACTCACGAGCCACAGGACCAATCTCAGCCCACTCATCGTGCAACTGTTGCAATGCACGATTAGCTTCTACGATGTTAGGATTCTCTTGCAATTTCTCTGCAGCTTCACATAGCAGAGTCTTCATTTCAAGGTTTTTCTTGAAGTCCAAGTCACGCAATTCAATATTAATTTTTACAAGATCATAGAAGCGCTCTTGGTATTGTTGATAGTTTTTCCAAATCTCTTGTGCTTTAGGAGCAGGTACGGCACCGATAGTTTTCCATTCTGTTTGCAGTTCGCGCATTTTCTTCAGATTGTCCATCACATCTGCTGTCTCTGCATCTGCCATCTCTTTCATTTGAGCCAAGATGTTCTCTTTGCGCAGCAGGTTTTGTGCTTGTTCTTCCTCTATTTGCTTTTGCAATTCAGCGCGGCGTTGCTTGTATTGAGCCAACAATTCGCGGAACTCTTGTTCTAATTCATCAATAGAGGGCAACCAATTCTCCAATACTTCGCCAGCTGCCTGAGCAGCCTCCAAAGCGGCTTTCTTTTGTGCCTCTAACTCTTGATGATACTGACGGTAGAATTGTGTTTTCACTGCTTCTACTTGTTCTTTCACTTCCGCTACATTCTTTTGTAGTAGTTCCTTTAGTTCGTCCACGAACTGTTGTTTTTCATTTGCCATATCTGTAAAAATAGTTACGCCCTTTCGAGCGGGGTTCATAATTTGGCTGCAAAGTTACACTTTTTTTTGGAAATATGCAAATTTATTTGTACCTTTGCAGCCAAATTCTATAATTATGGCAGAAATGGAACAAGGTTGGACGACCGAAATTCGTCCAAAAGACAAACTCCTATCCGTAGATTTTAAGGAGATATGGCGTTATCGCGACTTGATGATGCTCTTTGTGAAGCGTAATATTATCACCCAGTACAAGCAGACCGTACTCGGTCCTTTGTGGTATGTGATTCAACCGATGATGACTACCGTAATGTATATGGTGGTCTTTGGCGGTATTGCTAAGATTTCTACCGATGGCTTGCCTCAGCCTTTGTTCTATTTGGCAGGTATCAGTTTCTGGCAGTATTTTGCCGACTGCTTGGGTAAGACATCCAATACCTTCGTGAGCAATGCAGGTATTTTCGGTAAGGTATATTTCCCCCGTTTGGTGACTCCGCTGAGCGATGTGATTAGTAATTTGGTGCGCTTTGGTATTCAGTTCGCATTGTTCCTTGTGGTGTATGCCTATTATGCGTTATTTACGGATGTTCAGATACATACCAACTGGTACGCCCTCATGTTTCCTGTCCTGGTGTTGATGTTGGCAGGCTTGGCGTTGGGTTTTGGTATATTGTTTTCCAGTATGACCACTAAGTACCGCGACTTGCAATTGTTGCTTGGTTTCTTTGTCAGTCTGTGGATGTACGCCACGCCAGTCATCTATCCACTTTCTACTATTACCAACGAGAAACTGCGCCTCGTCATGCAGCTCAACCCTTTGACGGGTATCGTAGAGTTCTTCAAGTACGGCATGTTGGGCGTAGGTAACCACGAGTGGTGGATGCTGGGCTATAGCTTTGGCTTTATGGTGGTGCTCCTTGCAATTGGTATCGTGGTGTTCAACAAGGTGCAAAAGTCCTTCATGGATACCGTGTAATGAAACTCTTTCCTAATTGCAAGATCAATATCGGTTTGCGTGTGGTACGCAAACGCGAAGATGGTTACCATGATTTGGAAACCATCTTCTATCCTGTCTATGGCTTGCACGATGAGTTGGAAGTAGAGCCCGCGGAGGAGTTTGCTTTCCTGCAAGATGGCTTGGTCGTTGATTGCTTGCCTACAGACAACCTTATATATAAGGTGTACAAGCGCATGCAGGAGCATTTTCCGCAAATAGGCAATGTCAAAATCACTTTCAAGAAGAATATTCCATTCGGTGCGGGTTTGGGCGGTGGTAGCAGCGATGCCGCGCATATGGCTATCGCTCTCAACGAACTTTTCTCTCTTGGTCTAACCCAACAGCAATTGGCTGAGGAGGTTCGCCCACTGGGTGCAGACTGTCCGTTCTTTGTGTATAACACGCCCTGCTATGCCGAAGGCATTGGCGATAAACTGACCCCTATATCATTGGATTTGAGTGGTTTGCGCCTTGTGATGATTAAGCCTGCTTGTGGTGTCTCCACCAAAGAAGCCTACGGAGGTATAATCCCCAAAGGCTCCTCCAAAGTCTTAAATAACCTTAAGGACCTTAAAGTCCTTAATGTCCTTAACGACCTTACTATCCTTTCCGCCCTTACCAACGATTTTGAAGAAACCGTTTGTAAGGTTCATCCCGAGATTGCTGAAATAAAACAACGCCTGCTGGGTGCAGGCGCCATTTATGCTGCAATGTCTGGCTCTGGCTCAACAGTCTTTGGTTTGTTCCAAAACAATGCGGAAAGTCGTACCGACACCCAGTTGCGACTGCTTCACGAAGAGTTTGCCTCGATGGTAATCTTCGATGATACGCTTTCCTAAACTCAATCCCAATCCCCAACCGCGTTTCTTGCTCGTGTAACCGGGTTGGAATATCCGCTTGAAGTTCCTGCGGTCAATGCCTTTGCCAGTGTCGGTAATGTCAATATAAATCTTACCTTTCGCCTCATCGCCTTTTGCCTCTCGCCTAATCTCTATCGTAATACTTCCTTTCCCGTCCATGGCATCAATGGCATTTTTGCAGATGTTCTCAATCACCCATTCAAATAGCGGTGCGCACAGCATCGCTCTCGCCTCAGCGGGGTCCCCGATAACGCTCGTGGCGTTTTGGGGTGCTCTTAACCTTTCGCCTTTTCGCCTCATCGCCTCATCGCCGACTAACCTATACTCTATCTTATTAGATGTACGCGCACGCATGTAGTCCATTGCGGATTGTACCACGGGCAGTACTTCGCATGCTTCCAGTTTTGGTTGCGAACCAATCTTGGAAAAACGCTCTGCTATCATCTGCAAGCGGCGAATATCCTCGTCCATTTGTGGAAGTAGTGGGTCGTTGGGGTAGGTGGCTTTCAGCAACTCGTTCCATGCGTTAAGCGAGGAGATAGGCGTGCCGAGTTGGTGGGCTGTTTCTTTGGAGAGTCCCACCCATAGACTATTCTTCTCGCTGCGTTGTACCATAAGCAGGGCTATTGCAGCCAATCCTGCTAATGCGAGCATAACAACCAGCTGAATATAAGGGAAATAGGATAGCCATTGCAATGTGGATGATTGCTCGTAATAGATATATTGCATCACGCTATCGGAGATGCGTACTTCGATGGGTTCTTGTGTGGCGCGTAGTTCGTTGATTTTCTTGATATAGAAGCGTTCCACATTGCGCTTGGGTTCAGGCACATTGCGTGAGAGTAGGAGGGTGTAGTTGGTATCCACCATATAAACGGGGATGGTGGTGTTGCCTTCCATTACTTGTAGCAGCAGGTCGATATTATCGTTCTCGTCGGCTAAGATGAACTGGCGTGTGGCCTCTGCCCACAGTTCGATTTTCTTTTGCTCTTCCTGTTCAAACTGCTCTACGATATGACTGGTAACCAACGAACTAACTACCACTACAATTGCGAGTAGAAGGGTAATGCCAATGCTCAGTATGTTAGAATTTAGTCGTTTCATGTGAAGTGAATTATATAATTTGTTTGCAAAAGTACAATAAATTTCTGTTACAACCAAATTTTCTTGCAAATATTGTTTTTTTTAGATATAATTGCTATAAATTTTCTCATTCGCACCGCACTATTACCGCACAATAACCGCACAATAACCGCACAATTCCTTTCGACCACGGAACCCCGCGAGAAGCAATTTGTAAGAAAAATCCTATTGCCTAATCGCTATTTATGTCTCTTTTGATTGTAAGTGGCGATATTTTTTATACCATTTCTTGCTCAATTCAAAAAAATGTAGTAACTTTGCACCGCGATGGAATGAAGACCCAATAAAGGGTAAGTTAAATATTAAAATGGATAAGATTATGAAAAAGATTTTTTATGCAGTTATTTGTTTGCTGCTTCCTGCCGTTGCTTCGGCACAAGTGATTGTAGGTGGAACTATTGACTTCTCTGCAAAAACGAGCACACGCTCAAGTTATTATGATGAGTATGAAAGTTTAGATAAATCTCCTACAGCTTTCAGTTTTGGTATTGCGCCTAAAGTGGGTTATATCATTAATAACAAATGGGAAGTTGGTGCAAAACTTAATTTACATTCATATCAAGAAACTCGTTTTGTCACATTATTGGATGAAGAAAGAAAAAATCCAAAAGCATTCAAGGATATGAAAACATACAATTTCAAATGGTCTATTCAACCCTATACGCGTTGGTCTGCGGTAGAGGTGAAGGGTTTTGGTCTTTGGATTGAAGGAATGGTTTCGTTGGGATCAACAATTGATACTAAAACGAAGTACTATGCTGCTAAATACGGTGAAAACGGCGAGGAACATCGTTCTGCAGCGGAGGCTGAGCGATTGAACAATCAGACTACATATGGAAACTCTTCCTATTTTGAAGGGGGATTGTATATTCAACCTGTTTTAACTTATAAAATCACTGAGCATTTTCGTTTGGAGACCGCATTAAACTTCTTAGGTTTTAATCTATCAGGAATTTCTTCTAAAGCCATTGTTGATGACAATGGAAATTGGAGCAAGCGCAATACTTGTGATTTTGGTCTTAATATTAATAGCGAAAATATAGCACAGATTGGTTATCTTACAATAGGTTGTGTATATGCTTTTTGATAAGATATAGTTTGACAAGCAACATAAGGAATGAATATGATATAAAATCATCTGATTCCTTTGGCACGAAAATTGCATAGAGTAGGGCAGGGCAAGTAAAGGCTCTGCCCTAATTGATTAACCAATAAACCTAAACCTTAATCATTAACCTTTTTTAACCAAACCAACTATGACAAATGTAACCAAAATGCTATTGGCTCTTCTGGGAGGAGCAGTAGTGGGAGCTACAGCAGCATTGCTATTTGCTCCAAAGAGTGGCGCAGAATTGCGCAGTGAAATCGCAGCAATCGCTCGCGAGAAGTACAAAAACATGAACATGGATGAAATCTCTCATCTCGTGGACAAAGTGATGAGCCGCATCCGCAATGGTATGTGCAACTGCCACTGCAAAGCCGACTTGGAAGCCGCAGTAGAAGATGCTGCGAAGAAGTAACTTAGGCGCCGAAGGCGCGTTATATGTTCCTATGGGACATTTCATGCCTTCGGCGTTTTATGTACCTTTGGCACGTTATCAGTAAACGCTAATAACGCGAAGCAGAAAACGTGCGCAGCACAGATAACGCAAAGCAAATAACGTCGGCATTGCCGACCAAAAACGTTTAACTATGAAAGATCTTTACAATCAGCTACTTGCTGATATTCAATCATATATCAAGTCGCAATTTCAACTGTTGAAAGTGCAAAGTATAGAGCAGACGAGTCAGTTGTTAGGGCTCATTATTGCGCTATTCTCTATTACGGCAATCGTGGTTGTTGGACTTATTTTCTTGGCTATAGCTTTGGCTGCTTGGCTCGAACAGTGGCTGCCAATGTGGGCTTCGTATCTGGTGATTGCTGGAGGCATGGGATTGATTGCGTTAGGGGTTTATTGGGGCAGACGATTGTGGTTTGTGCGCCCAATAGAAAAGCACCTTAGCGAAGTCATAATGGATAATCCTGCTCCACTGAAGCAGCAGAAGCAAGCCATTGAAAACCAATCTGCTATGAAGCGCGAGCTATTGGAGCGCGACATCGCAACTGTGCAACGCGATTGGGCACAGGTGCAGCAACTCTTCGCACTCTTGCGAGATATCATTTCTCCTAAGAAGTGAGGTATAGTTCTTCGCGATTGATGGCTATCATTCAACAGCACCGCTCGAAATGGGCGATGCTGTTTTTGTAGAGAATCAGTGAGTGGGCGACTATTAGAATCGTAACGAACCGCAAGTTTACCGCACGCATTGTAGTCTGATCGTACCCTAATCGTACTCGATTTTGCCTATCTTTAACAGCGATAATTCATCCTGTTTTTATTTTTCTACCTATGACGCATTATGACGTTGATAGTCGTGTTGCAGCACATTCTGCTGCTCATCTATCAATGCCATCTTTATCGTTGTTGAACCTATATCTATACCTAAGTAATACATCATACTAATACACACTATTGCAATTCCGGCTGCAAAGGTACTGCTTTTTCTCACTCTAAGGAAATAGCGCAGTTAGTTACGAACTATAAGTGATGAGTGATAAGTGTTTTTATGGGTTAGTATTGTTACTATCAGCACCTCCTCTATTCTTTAGAAGACATTTCTCTTAATTTTTTTAGGTTCTGTTTCATCATTTTGGGCAAGTCGCGGTACCTTATTCCTATCATCATCGTCAGCGTCTTTTGCATTATCATAAAGCATACTACGAACAACAACGGACCAAATGTATAGTCGTACCATGCACCCAAATCGTTCTTTACTAAATATACTATCAATCCAACACCAATCACTAACTCCAATTCTGCAGTCACCATACCAGGCGTATAGAACTTTTTTAGTTGAAAAATCTTAATACCCATTATATGCACAACCCCCTCAAAGATGCAGAATGTAGCCAATGCCATGGTAAAGATAGGCATGTCATCCCACACAAATGACATCACAGACATTGCAATCAAAAACACACTTGTTGGAATGCGGCTTGCACGCTTGAGGTCATCGCTCACCTGAAACTGCAATGCCCTCGAGAAAATGTCGATAAACCCGCCAGGATAACTATTCTCTTCCCATTCATGTAGGATAAATAGGGCAGTAGAAACCACCACAAACTTCTGTACAACCGACAATGGATCTATCATTGCCGCACAAACTAACAGAATCAAGGAAATGACGGAGTAAATCTCCAATGCGTAATACTTAATGAACTTTCCCATAGTTTTGTAAATTTTGAATTAATTTCGGCTGCAAAGGTACTGCTTTTTTTTGCCTCATAAAAGAGCAAAAATAGCGAATAATTGAGCAATATGTATGATTTTGTGTAGAAATATTATATTTTTCTTGCAGATATTAGGAAAAATATGTACCTTTGTGCCATGAAACTTGGAATATCTATATGCACCTGCGGCACTGCCGAAAAGATATTGAACGGTCGTCGCCTCACCATGCAACGCGGTACGCTGCATATCGTCAGTCCGTTGATTACTTGCGTGGAACTCACCCAGTCGGAGGATTATGCTGCTTTGTCGCTCACGGATGCGCCTGACCAATTGATAGATGTGATGTATCCTTATCTATCGCATCTGGCAGAGCGGAATATGCCCCTCTTTCCTGCTATTGAATTGCCACAAGAACGGTGCTGCTACTATGAGAGTAATATCCGTGATATTCTTTCTCAGCAAGCTGAGGTAAGTGTTATGCCACAAGGTATCTTGCGCCAAGCTAATGAAAAACTGATTCTTCTGCGTAAACAGACATTGGTGTTAGAGCTATTTACGCATCTACTATCACAGCCTACCGCTACAACTCCCCAACCTTTCACGCGCAAGGAGCAAATTCTCATGCAGTTTCTTCAGTCACTCGTGAAGAACCATACTACAGAGCGACAGGTGGCTTTCTATGCTGATCAAGCAGGGTTGTCGCAGCGATATTTCTCCTCGATTGTGTCTGAGCGACTGGGCATGACGCCTATTGAGATTATCACTCTTGTGACTATCAATAATGCCAAGCGCCTTTTACACGAGAAAGGCGTGCAGGTCAAGCAGGTAGCAGAGCAACTAGGTTTTCCAGAGCAGTTTACTTTCCGCAAGTATTTCAAAACGCATACGGGAATGTCACCTCGTGCGTATCAACAGAGTGTACAATAATAAGATAAATGATATGATTTTCTATTTTTCTGGAGTAGGCAACTCGGCGTGGGTGGCGCAAGTGTTAGCAGAGCAGTTGGGCGAACGGCTCGTAAAGGTGGCTGATTATGCGGATGAGCAGTTGGATATTCAGCCCGACGAGAAGGTGGGCTTTGTGTTTCCCGTATATTCGTGGGCTCCGCCCAAATTGGTGATGGATTTTATTGGTCGTGTGAAGATGAGTGCGCCCAATTATCTGTATTTCGTATGTACTTGCGGAGCGGAGGCAGGCAAGACGGCGGATATCTTCTGTGAGGCGGTGACTACACGCGGATGGCAATGCCATGCGGGTTATTCGGTAGTGATGCCTAACACCTATGTGTCGTTCCCTGGCTTTGGCATTGATACCGACGAGGTGGCTGCTCGCAAGATAGCTGCTGCCAAAGAGCGATTGCCACAGATTGTAGAGCAACTGAAGGCGCAGCAACATGTTTTTGACTGTCACGAAGGACCATTGGCACGATTCAAGAGTTATGTGATAGGTAGTAGTTTCAATAAGTACCAACTCACTGCCGAGCCATTCTTCACAACAGACGCTTGCATCTCCTGTGGGCGTTGTGCACAGACATGTCCAGTACATAATATCTCGCTGGCAGATGGTCGTCCAGAGTGGAGCGACCACTGTACGCAGTGCTTGGCATGTTTCCATATCTGCCCTGTGAATGCTATTCAGTATGGTAAATTCACGAAAGGAAAGAAGCAATATCGGATAAGTAGTTACATTTAATAAAAACTTTACCATTCTTTCACATATGAAACCTCTATATATTATAGGGGTGCTGAATATTGGTGATTTTGGAGAGTAAAATGGTATATACAACACGCGGGAAGTGTAGTGTTTAC
>JAZNRY010000013.1:0-5349 GCA_045590995.1 Paludibacteraceae bacterium
ACCATCTTGCCACCGCTAGACTTGTATGGCTTGCCCTCCTCATTTGGGAAGTCGAATTGCACAAACCAATAGTCGTACAACTGATGAGCTAATGCCTCTAAATTTTGATTTATTGATGTAGATGATTATCTTTGCAAGAAAGTAATACAAATCGCAAAGATTATGAAAGAAGAATTGATTAACAATGTGCTGTCTCGTATGCAAGGCGTATTGGATTGGCAGCAAATGAAAGTGTTGAAAGTGACACTACAAGAACAGTTAAGTGGCGTAAATATCCAAGCAGGTGAAACAACTCGTGGAAATGACACACAAATATTGTTGGATAGTTTTATTGCTGCCAAAAAGATTGAGGGATGCTCCAATAAGAGTATGCGCTATTATCATCGAACAATAGAATTGTTTGCCGAAGCTGTGAAATTACCTATTACACAAATCACAACTATGCACATTCGTGATTATTTGGTACAATACCAAAACCTACATCAATGCAGTAAGGTAACAATAGATAATATGCGGCGTATATTGTCCAGTTTCTTTGCATGGTTGGAAGATGAAGACTACATCGTCAAGTCTCCTGTTAGGCGTATTCATAAAGTAAAGACTGAATCATACATAAAAGAGACACTAAGCGATGAGGAATTGGAAAAGATGCGCGATTGTAGCAATAGTTTGCGTGATTTAGCCATGCTGGACTTGCTGATTAGTACTGGCATTCGTGTGGGAGAGTTAGTGGGTATCAATAGAAGCGATTTGAATTTTCAAGAGAGGCAATGTGTGGTATTTGGTAAAGGCAATAAAGAACGATTGGTATATTTCAATGCGCGTGCAAAAATTCACTTGGAAGCATATTTGCGTGAACGGAAAGATAATAATCCTGCATTGTTTGTAGGTTTGTATGCTCCTTACAACCGCTTGCAGATTAGTGGTGTGGAACGAAGGATTAAACAATTAGGTGCAAGAGCAGGTATTGGCGGTGTGCACCCGCATAAGTTCCGCAGGACAATGGCAACAATGGCTATAGATAAAGGTATGCCGATAGAGCAAGTACAACGATTGCTCGGTCATGTAAGGATAGACACGACTTTGCACTACGCCATGGTGAATCAGACGAATGTAAAATTGTCACATAGGAAGTATTTAGGATAAGTAGCCATTTAGAAATATAATCATTTTTTTGTTCTAATTCTTGCGTGTTTCAAAAAAAAGTAGTACCTTTGCGGTCGAAAATTTGTGGAACACCACAGAAAAAGCACTCTAAAGATGATTATAGCACGTGATAAGTACCTTCGCCAGTTGACAGAAGCGAGAGGTAACGGAATGGTTAAAATAGTGACTGGCATGCGTCGGTCTGGTAAGTCATTTCTATTAATGACCCTGTTTCACCAATATTTGATAGAACAAGGTGTAGCAGAGAATCATATTATAGAAATATCTTTAGACAACCGTAAAAATAAGTCATTGCGTAATCCTGATGTTTTGCTGGAGCATATTGAGCATCTTATTCAATCGGATGGGCAGATACACTATGTCATATTGGATGAAGTACAGTTGGTAGATGATTTTGTAGAAGTGCTGTTGAGTTTGATGCAAGACAAAAGACTGGATGTATACGTTTCTGGTTCTAATTCCAAGTTCCTCAGTAAAGATGTCGTAACGGAGTTCCGTGGCAGAGGAGATGAGATACATCTATTTCCGCTCTCCTTTGCTGAATACTATGCAGCTATCGGAGGAGACAAATACAGTGCTTGGAAAGAATATTATACCTACGGAGGTCTGCCACAAATACTACAAATAGAGAATGAGGAAAAGAAGATCAACTATCTATTGGATCTCTATGAACTGACTTATATCAAGGATATTATTGAGCGCAACCATCTGCGCAATGTAGAAGGTTTGCGTGCGTTAGTTCGTGTGTTGGCATCCAATATTGGTTCTTCCACCAATCCTAAGCGTATCGGTGATACTTTCTTATCGGTAGAACACATTACCATGAAAGATAGTACCATTCGTGATTACATCAAATATTTGCAAGATGCGTATATGATAGAAGAAGCATTGCGTTATGATGTGAAGGGACGTAAATATATCGGTACAGAGACCAAGTATTACTTTGCGGATATGGGTTTACGCGCCGCGATACTTAATTTCCGTCAACAGGAGGAAACCCACATCATGGAGAATATTATATACAACGAGTTGCGTATGCGTGGTTATCGTATAGATGTGGGATTGGTAGAGACATGGAAGACAAGCACAGAAGGAAAGAATGTCCGTGTGCCTCTGGAGGTGGATTTCGTAGTAAACAAGGGTGCAGAGCGTATATATATTCAGTCGGCATTTCGTATGCCTACTGAAGACAAAGTGGTACAAGAAAAGCGCTCGCTACTTAATACAAATGACAACTTCCGAAAAGTTATTATTGTAGGTGATGATATAAAACGAAAGACAGATGAGCAAGGTATAATAACAATGAGTCTATATGACTTTTTGTTAGACCCTCATTCAATAGATAGATTGTAAAAATTGTGAAGATATGGAATTAAAAGAATATAAATCAGGTGACATAGCAGAGATTTCAACGGGATATCCGTTTGATGGTAACTTGTATGCAAAAGAAGGTATACGAGTTTTACGTGGTGAAAATATTGGTGATGGAATCCTTAAATGGGATGATAGAATTGATAAAAGGTGGAATGCGCCATTCTCAAAATCCGATGTATACACTTTATGCGATGGAGATATCGTTATGCAAATGGATGGTAATGTGGGGCGGAATAAATCTCGTGTGTTTGCACATGATTTACCAATGTTAATAGCTCAACGTGTTGGATGTATCCGTGCAAAGAAGGAAATTGCGGATCAAGATTTCCTATACTACGTTATATGTAGCGAACGTTACCTTAGATATATTAATAAAGTAAAGACTGGAACATCTATACATCATATTAGTTTATCCCAAATAAGCAATTATACACTGTCTATTCCTCCCCTTATTACTCAAAAACGAATTGCAGATGTTCTATCTTCTTTTGACAAACAAATTGCTCTTAATAAGCAGATAAATCAAAATTTACCTGCCCGTTCATCAGCAGTGGCAACAACTCATCACGCTGCTTAGTGAGGGAGAGGATTTGTTGATAATTATTTGCTTGTAACCTTACTATGTCCTTTATCTGTTTCGTAAATGCAGATAAAATGTTATAACTAGGCAATAAAATCTGGGTAGATTCCAACTGCTTTATTCTTATACCTAGGAATATACTTCCTGTAGAGCTATTTGATAATTTCGCTATGTAATAATCATCTTTAAGCAACATATTCAAGTATTCAGAAGTAATCATTTTTTGATTAGGACGAATAGAAAAAACAGATTCGTTAATGTCCCAGTCTTTTGGTTCTTCAGTTATAAGATATGTTCTTCCTAAAGGACAAATACTAGCATAGAGTATATCTCCTACTTCTATCTGAGAACGAGTATGTACTTTATACCTAGCGTCTTCATTTATCGTATCACAGGATGAAAAATCTATATACCCATCCTTAGTTAAATTTTTAACAGTAATATATTTAATGTCTCCTCCAAATGTGAAGTTATCTCTTGGATTTAATCCTGTATTTATATGTTTTATCACATTCTTCAAGGCAACGCCCTCCCACCCTTCTGGGATTTCTCGTTTGAGAATTGGGTTATAGACCATTTTTCCGCCAGAGGATTTGTAAGGTTTGCCTTCCTCATTAGGGAAATCGAATTGCACAAACCAATAATCATACAACTGACGAGCTAATGCCTCTAAATTTTGATTTATCTGACGATTAAGAGCAATCTTTTTGTCTAACGAAGAAAGAACAGAAGCAATACGCGTTTGCTCTGGAAGAGGGGGAAGAGAAATCTCTAAATTTGCTATTCCAGCCTGAGATAAATTATCACGAGCAGAACCAGAACTTAACCTTACTAAGTAATCGTACATAGTATCTAACTTATACTTAAGATATAGAGGATCCGCTATGGTCTTATCTGGCATTATAGCACAAATTGCCTGATTTGTACAAGCATCTATTCGGAGCAACGAGGCTTTACCAGCTGTAGCTCCATACATTGCTAGTAATATTGTATCATCTTTTGGAAACATTTTAGCAGAGCTGCTATTATATCCAAGTTCAGTGATATAGTTACTTGTACCTGTAATAAAAGATTGTGATAATTCTCCGCTATTAATCCAAGGAATAGTTCCTCCTTCGTAGAATTCTTTTCTACTAGATGTTGGCGTACCTCCAGAACCTGTTTTTGCAAAATCTTTTATTTTATATTTCTTCATCTTCATCATTTCAATTTCAAACTCTTGAGTTGCTCCATAATTTGTTGTTCGAGTTGGTGGCTCTCGGCGAATTGCTCAGCGAGGGTTTGCTCGTACTTGGCAATACGCGCTTCGAACTCCTCGGCGGTGATGTCCACATACTCAATCTTAATATCAAAATACTGACCTGCAGAGAATGAATAGTTCTTCGCCACTACTTCCTCTGCGCTTACTGCTACGCAGAAGTCATCCACATTTTGGCATGCGTGGAAAGCGAAGATAATCTGGTTGATATCCTCTTGAGACAAGATGGTGCGTTGGTTGCCGTCCACCTTCTTCTTCTCACCCAGTTTGCTAGCATCCATCAGGAGAATCTTCTTGTCCTTGTTCTCCTTATCGTTAAAGATAACCGATACGTTCGTACCTGTAGTAGCAAAGATATTGGATGGCATGCTGACTACACCACGCAGCCAACCGTTGTCCACGATGCGTTGGCGGATTTTAAGTGCGATGCCGCTGGCAGCTGTGATAAAGCCCGTAGGCACCACGATAGCCGCTTTGCCTTTGTTGGACAAAGAGTGCAAGATATGTTGCACGAAGCACAGGTAGATAGCCATCTTGGACTTGTCCTTACCTGTAGCCGCTGGCACACCCGCAAAGAAACGCACGGTGTCCTTGGCTATCGTATCGCGTGTGTCGGAGAAGTCGAGGTTGAATGGTGGGTTGCTGACAATATAATCGAACTTCTTGAGCGAACCGTTTGGCTCCTTATGCGCTGGCTCGAGCAAGGTGTCGCCTTTGACAATGTTCTGAATACTCTTGACCAATTTGTTGAGAATGAGGTTGAGTCGGAGCATCTGCGAGGACTTCTGTGAGATGTCCTGGCTATAGATCTGGCAACGCTCCTCGCCAATCTGGTGCGCCAATGCCATAAGCAAAGTACCCGAACCCGCCGAAGGGTCGTAGCATGTGACGTCGCGCACATTCGCCAAGTCTGGCACCAGCAATCGCGCCATAACTGCCGCTACCGACTTAGGGGTATAATACTCGGCAT
>JAZNRY010000014.1:0-2861 GCA_045590995.1 Paludibacteraceae bacterium
CAAGGTGTTTCTCTTTGTGTCTTCAGCCAACTCCAACCAGTCCACATGGACGATGAACGAGATAGCCACTGCCAACAACTATGGCAAAACGATTGTACCATTGCGCATGGACGACACGCAGTTAGCTCCACCTATCATGATATATGTAGCAGGCTTGCAGTATATCAATTACTACCTCAATCCCAACGCTGCAAAACGCCAACTGGTGAATACCATCCGCCAAATAATCAACAAATAACAATATGCCACACAACCTTCAACGCTTCCTATCTGCACAAGAGCGTGATTATCCCATCGCCTTGCGCGAAATCCAAAATGGCTGCAAACATAGCCATTGGATTTGGTATATATTTCCTCAAATCAAGGGACTGGGTCGCAGTTATCAAAGTGAGTATTATGGTATTGCCAATCGACAAGAAGCAGAAGCATACCTTTCACAACCAACCTTAAATGCCCATTTGCGAGAAATCACATTGGCATTGCTTGAGCACAAGGACAAAACAGCCCAACAGATATTAGGAGGCATAGATGCCATGAAAGTCAAATCATCTATGACCCTATTTGATGCAATTGCTCCTAATGACATTTACGCCGAAGTACTCAACACCTTCTTTAGAGGTGACCGATGCAAGCGGACATTGGAGTATTTACAAAAAGCATAGTCAATATCAAACAAACGAATGATTTGTGACACACCACTCCGTCTTCATAAGCTACGCTCGCAAGGATTATGTAGATAACCACAACCGCATAATCCCTAACAACATTGTATCGCGCGTGCAGAATGCACTGCGCGATGCGGGCATCTCTTATTGGATTGATGAAGAAGGATTACAAGCTGGTGATACTTTTCCCGTAAAAATCGCCCAACAAATCGAACACTGCCAAGTGTTCCTCTTCATCTCCACCGAGAACTCCAACCAATCGCTATGGGTCATCAACGAAATCGCTACTGCCCATCACTACCACAAGCCTATCATACCGTTGCGTTATGACGCATCAGCCTATCATCCTGGACTGATGATCTACATCGCCAGCCTGCAATACATAGATTATCTCGCCAACCCAAAAACCGCCATTAACGATGTGGTGCATACTATTCAGACAGTACTACACCCTATAGATGAAGTCCTTATACCTTCTGCTCCTACTTCAGCAGATAAACCTTTTAAACGCTATTTGAAATACATTCTCATAGCATTGGGAGCACTTATCCTTGCTTGCGGTTGCTACTATGGTGTGTCTTGCTGTAAGGCGCATAAAGCAACTAAAGCAATCGTTGATGTCGAGCAAGTCTATATCACCGCTCATGGCGAGTGTTACCACGCCGACTCCACTTGCCATACTATCCGTCACAAGAACTTTCACGCTATACCGCTTGACCAAGCACACGAACTATCCAAACGCCCTTGTTCTTTCTGCGTAAAAGAATAAAGCCAAGCAAAAAATCGCTCGCGCAACAGGCATACCTATGACCAAACAAAGCCTTGAACGCAAAATCGGTAACGCCATCCTCAAAGGTGCAAAGAAATAATTGTTCGAACAAACTGAGATAGGAAATTGATCAAGTAAGTGAGAATGGGAATAAGTAACAAAATTGAGCGTAAGATTATCATTGCTATACACAATCGTCTCCTATAAGTTCACTATCACTTTCGGCACAATCTTCGGCGCGCGAAAACTTTTTTCAAAAAAAATACACCTACGCGAAAACTCTTGTAATAGAGATACTTCCGCGTGTTGTATATGTCATTTAACCCTCCAAAAACTACAATCTTCGGCGCAAAAACACTAAAACGCCGAAGATTCTGCACCACTATATTATATAGAGCCATACTAGTGAACAAATATGCTCTAAATAAGATATAAATTGAATACAGATATGATACGGTGGTCGCGAAGTGCTTGCCTAACCCAATGTAATCTTAGAATGACAATTCTTCTGATTGATTACTAAAAAATATTATTACTTTGTAATAATCCAAAACAAAGTGTAAAAAATACACAAAAATATTTGGTCATATCAAAAAATGTTGTACCTTTGCGGAAAATTTACACAAACAACCTAATCAGAACGCAAAAAATGAGCAAGAAAACGAACGAAAATCCTGACTACCAACTCACCGAAAATGGATGGTTTGCGTATGAGTACCCTCGTGCTGCGATGACGGCTGACACCGTAATCTTCGGTTTCGATGGCGAAGCACTGAATGTCCTCCTCGTGAAGCGTGGCGTAGCTCCCTTCAAAGGCAAATGGGCATTGCCTGGCGGTTTCCTTCGTATGAACGAGACCATCAACCAATGTGCACAACGCGAGCTCACCGAGGAGACCAGTTTCCCTGAGATTTATATGGAGCAGTTTGGAGTGTTCTCCGAAGTCAATCGAGACCCTCGCGGACGCGTCATCACCACTGCCTTCTATGCACTTACCCCTTTGCGCGAGGTACATGGTGGAGATGATGCTGCGGAAGCCAAGTGGTTTCCGCTGGACAGAATACCAGCTTTGGCATTCGACCATGACCGCATCCTGCGTGTAGCTACCAACCGTTTGCGTGAGGACTTGCACTTCCGTCCTGTGGGCTTTGAGTTGCTGCCTGAGACCTTTACCATTCCGCAGTTGCAACGCCTCTACGAAGCCATCCTGAATGTGCATTTCGACCGCCGCAACTTCATGAAGAAGATGACCGCAGTTGGTATTCTCGATGATACAGGCGAGAAGGAAGTGGTCAAAGGACATCGTCCTGCCACACTCTATCGCTTCAACATGACCGCATACAGCCAATTCAAGAAGCGACGCAACTTCAACCTGGAATTCTGATCGTTGCCATTAAACCCTAACCTTGCCTTTAAACTTTAACCTC
>JAZNRY010000015.1:0-2889 GCA_045590995.1 Paludibacteraceae bacterium
TTGGCTCACAGAACGACATGGCTACGATCCGACTTCATTGAAGCCATGCGCTTGATATATTCTTCTGATATGTACAAACAATTGGAGCAAGAAAGCACCAAACGCTGGCACGAAGGTCCTGTCGCTTTGTACCAAGAATGGATGAAGAAATAACAAACCAAATAACTAACCCCCTAAATTACTTATCACTCATAACTTATAGTTAATCCGCAACGATACCGTTGCCCGACATATTTAATATAGCGTTATAAGCCCAGACTTGATTCTTTGAAAACTGGACACTTTCAAAAGATCAATTAACAATTCAAGTACGGTTTATGCACGCTCGCGTTTCCAGCGTGAGTTTTCCGTGTGTAGATTTGAATTGTTAAGGTAGTCCAGAATCCTCAAAGAATCAAATTGAAGCGAACGAAAGCGCACGCTTTTTCGTGCATAATACAAACAATAAATTATAACCCTACAAAATTCAAAAAAATGAAAACAACATCTACTCTTTTGTGCCTTTTGTTCAGTGTAGCACTGACGGCACAAGTAACTAATCTCCCAACGGTATTACAAGTAAACGATGAGGGCGAAAATGCTTTCAATGTTGTACCAAAACAGCTTTCATACGATGGCAGTAATCGTGTGTATATTCGTACCGCAGACGACCAAGTAGCTATCTACGGCAATGACTTTACACCAGTAAAATCATTCAACATTACTCCAACATACTATGAAGATATTCATATCAACAAAGAAAGAACTGTAACGGTTACAGTAACACCTGGCGAATTGATTTCTTCTAATGTAGTAGTCGATTACACATATACCTATTTGACACAAATCTATTTAGTCAACGAAGAAACACAAGAAGGGTATTATACGTATGATATTCCTGCTTCGTGGACGGAAAATGATATGAAGACATATCTTGAAAATCAATATGAAACAACGATAGTCTCAGTTACTCCGCATCCAGAAGGTGGGTGGGTCTTTGTGTATGATATGGATATGTATCAACCTGATGGTAGCGATGCATCCAATTATTTTATGGTGGACACATACGGAAAACAATATCCCTTTTATACTTACCTCTGGCAAAATGGTTTTTTGTATTATTATCAAATAATCTATCGTGAAGAAAATATATATGCCGAAGATGAAGTAACATTCGAATACGGCGAGTGGGTCGAAACAGGCACTGAAAAATACGAATATGCACAAGATTGGGGAATAGGATTCTTAGATTATGATTCACAATCCATAGGTGATTCAGATGAGTACGGAGATGGCCTTTGCTTAAGTCAAACACTATTTAATACGGATGATAAATATGAATACCTATCATTCCCTCATGAGTTGAGCGAGGAGTACGATTACGGTTACAATGAGCCTACGCCAGATCATTACGAATCAGTAACTTACACCGAAAACAAAACATTTTACCAATACTCTCTCTACAAAAGTTTCAATATAATGTCTGAAGATGGAACTATTCTTCAAACAGTCACCTTCCCCAACGGATTTGAA
This sequence comes from Paludibacteraceae bacterium, assembly GCA_045590995.1. GTDB lineage: Bacteria > Bacteroidota > Bacteroidia > Bacteroidales > Paludibacteraceae > Colicola. The sequence goes on from JAZNRY010000015.1 coordinate 1,513, forward strand.
ATGATGGAATATGTCACAGCGCAAATTATTCAATTGGCAGGCGAGTTCTACATCCTTTGTCAAGGCGAAATGAATGATAACGAAACACTACTGATTTATAAGATTAATCGTTCTTCTGTAGGTGCATCTGTAGAGCAAGTATGCTCACCAATAAAAGTGGGTGCGTTTCCAAGTATCGCTAATCGTAATCAAATGATTACTATCCAATTGTCTGGGGACAATGCAGGCAACAGCCAAACCAATCTGCAAGTGGTAGATATGCAAGGAAAAGTTTTGAATCAACAAACCATTCCTGCTGGTCAGACTAGTACCACTATCCCTGCTCATCGTTTGTCAAATGGTATGAATTTGATTAAAATCACCCAAGGCAACAAAACCATTGGTACCGAAAAAGTGATTGTAAAATAACTTTATCCGCGAAGATTCAGTAACCTTCAGCACAATCTTCAGCATTATACTCAGCACCCAAAAACTTTTTTCAAAAAAATACACCTACGCGGGAAGCATAGTAAACACTAAACTTCCCGCGCGTTGTATATACCACTTTATCCTCTAAAACAGCAAATATTCAGCACAAAAACACTAAAACGCTGAGTATTCAGCACCCCTATAATAAATAGAAGCACACAAAATCAGCTGCAGAACTGGCGGCAAGTGCAAAAAATATTTTCATCAGTAACCATCGAACTTCAGAAGCCCTAAAACACAAATCAGCTGCAACATTATCTACATTTGCCGCTACTTTTTGCATCATTATTATAGAGGCACAAATATTTGAGACACTAAAGCCACCGAAAGCCCACACAATTGAAAGTAAATAGGAAAATATCTATATAGTTTTTGGCTATCTAACTACATTTTTGTAGCAAAATAGCCAAAAATAAATCACCAACTCATCAAATCAGATAATGTTATGTTTTTAGTTACTAATGAGTTATAGTATCTATTTTGCTTTATCAAAGACGCACGCTATTTTGCCAAGATTGACCCACTAAAGAAACATGAGTAATGTAGGAAAAATATATTCACTACAAGACGCCAACTACACCTCACTCTTCCTCTATTGCCGATTGGTGCATATCCATCAGTTTATCATAGCGAAGAAAGACAAAAATAGCCACCAACAGACTGCCCACCAAATTCAGTATCATATCCCCCATCGTGTCGCTCAGTGCCTCATGACCGCATAGTGGCACATCTTCCGCCGAAACAATAGAGGCAGTAGTGGTAGCCATGAACTGCTGCGTATTCGTGCCAGCAATAGCATCATACGCATACTCGCACACCTCCCACACAGCACCACAACTCAAGCCAAAGAGCAACACATAAAACGCGAGAAACGCCTTGTTTCTCAGTACCACCTGACTGCTGTTTTCA
>JAZNRY010000016.1:0-7788 GCA_045590995.1 Paludibacteraceae bacterium
AGGACTCCAGTCAACCTTTTCAGGAAACGAGTCAAAAAAGTACGTTTTTTAAGATTATATATCAGTAATCGAGTCAACCTTTTTCAGGTTTAGTCATAACAAAACGCACTTTTTCAGTTTTGGCGGTCTCAGGGAGTTCTCTCGGTGTTCTCAGGGTTGTCTCTCGGTGAAATCGGGCAACGGATAAAGAAACGAAAAGAGAACGAATCTTAATAATTGCTACTTTTTACAAAAAATCCCCACTGCTCTTCTGAATGGAATTTTTAATTGCTCAATTTTTCGCTTCATGTTGCACCGTGTTGATTTTCAGTTAAATAACACTTTTCGGCACGAATTATATTGCTTTTACAACACTTTTCGGCACGAGTTTCGTTGTATTTGTAACACTTTTCGGGTGCAAAGGTACAACAAATTTTGCATATGTGCAAGAAATTAGCGATTTTTTTTCGCTATTGTTAGTTTAGAGGATGTGGCTTTGCAGCTATCCGTGCCTATAACCTTTAACTTCTCGCCTTTAACCTCTGAAATGCAATACGCGGAGAAGAGTCGTGTGTGTAGATAATGCCACAACGTGTGAAGTGGTTGTGCTCGATAAGGTGAAGCATGCGGGCATTGGCTTGGTGGGTGTCAATGCGGATATTGCTGCATTGTGCTGAGCACCAGTCGAGTACAGCACGAAAGATTCCTCGTTGCTGTCCATTAGAGGCAATGCGATGAATAGTGCCGTAGGGTAGCGTGTCGTCTAACCATTGGCCGTCCTCAATATACGCATAGGTCGGGTCGTCGCCGATGATAAAAACGAAAGTGGCGCAGGGCGCTCCTTCGTGCTCAATAACATAGCTTACGCCGCGTTGGATGTCGTTCTCCAACTGTTCGCGCGTGGGATAACCATCGCCCCATTGCGTAGGATTGCCATCAGCAGCCATCTGCGCGCGAGCATAAGCGAAGATGGCCATTAGGGCTTCAATGTCAGCGTATGTGGTAGGGCGGATGGTCATAGGGATTGGGTAGAGTGGTGTAGTGTTGTGTAGGATTGTCTTATTATTGTAGATTGAGTAAAGTAATAATGGTAATTTCTGGTGGAACACCAAGGCGAACGGGTAGGGTGCAACCAAGTCCTGTATTGATATGGAGGGATTGGGTGGCGTGGTGTGGCGTGGTGTAGTGTTGTGTAGCATTGTTTAGTGTGGTGTGATACCACCCCTCTGATTCGGTGAACATGAGCGAAGAGAGTGGGTAGCCGAAGAGGCGCACTTGCCCAGCATGCGTGTGTCCGCTAAGGGTGAGTGGGATATCAGTCATTGGTATGACCTCTCCTCGCCAATGCGATGGGTCGTGCGTCAGCAATATTTGCAGTCCCTCGCCTTTCGCCAGCGGGGTCCCCGAAAAATCTGCTGATTTTTGGGGTGCTCTATCGCCTAATAGCCTCATCGCCTTTATAAGATCCCCTCGGGAGATGGTCTGAAATCCTTGACCCTTACAAGAGGTATTGTCCACGCCAATGATTTGCAGATAAGCGCTGTCGCGCTGAATGAGATAGGACTGATTACGAAGCAGTTGCCAACCAAGGGTGTCTCGTTGGTAGGCGGTTAGTTGCTCCACTTTTTGCTCTTTCTGTTCATCGGTTAGTCCGTGGTGGTAGAGTGCAAAATCGTGGTTGCCGAGTACGCTCATGATACCATCTTTGGCATGCAGTTGGCGGAGTATATCCGTAAACGGAATGGCTTCCTCCACGCCAAAGCCGACAAAGTCACCTGTAAAGCAGATGAGGTCGGGTTGTTGGGCGTTGATGGTATCTATTATGCGTTGTAGGAAAGCAGGCGAATCGGTAAAAGAAGATAGGTGTAAGTCGCTGATATGTACAATCTTGTAGCCGTTGAAGGCTTCGGGTACTTTCGGCGAAGTGTAGGTGGTTTCGGTCACACGCAATTGCTTTCGCCCGAACCAATAGCCATAGAGCATGGTGCCGCAGAAGAGCAGCACGAGTGCAAGTCCTGTATAGGCAAAAGGTGCAAACGGCATGGCATGATGGCACAGCCGTGCCACTATCCAACATAGTAGCCATACAAGAGTGGGGCAGAGCAGTAGCACGATGGTGCAGAATATGAGGAAGGATATAAACATGCTGCAAAGGTACAACAAAATTTCCGAAAATGCAAATTTTGAGTAAAAAGAGTTTTAGAGTGATGAGGTGATTAGAAAAAACGCTACCCTTGCGCAAAGGTAGCGCAAGGGTAGCGAAATAACCGTATTACGGATTAGTAGTTATACCACCATTATTCTTTTGGAAAACGAACGGCTATATCATCAATAGCAAATGCATAAGGAATAGCATCACTATACCCCTCAATTGAAAATGCTAATCCATAAACCTTGCCCAATTTTGACAAGTCCCATTTTGTCCAGTCTTGAACGACATTATTAGGACCATCGCAAAGATAAAATTCCGAGGTTTCTGCACCTGATATAACTTCTCCATACTCATCGGTCGGAGTTGCAATAATTTTTACCTTTTCGCCATTTTGAGGTGCTGGGCAATAATTACCTTCTCCATAAAGATAAGTGTTTAATCCGTAAGTTGTATTATTTACATATAAGTGGTCTATTATACGCGCCTTTTCATCTCCAAAACTCATAATAGCTCCCATACTTCCCATCATTCCTCCCATTGCATTCACCGCACAGAAATTGGAAGATGCATTATTTCCACCATTTAGTACAGTAAGTTGAGAATCGTAATTACCATAAGTACTAATCTCATCAGACGAGCAAGTATAATTAGAGATTGCAATACCGCCACTCATATAACCATATGTGCTATTTATTCGATGTTTTAATACTGTATTATTCTCGTCACACCAATAATAAGAAGAGAATGTGCGATTTTCTATATCATCATCCCCAGGGGACTCACTCATATCATAATAGCCATAAAGTAATGCGCCACCATACTGCGTACCATCAATAAGATCTGACCAAGTGGTAATTGTAGGATAGTCGCCATAGGATAAATCATATGGTTCAAAACTCTTGTCTGCTTCATCAGTCCAATCCTCAAATGTCAGCGTTTTGAGTTCGTAGTCAGCCACTTTTTCTGGCATTACCATGGCTTGATTGGGTGTAAATGTAGCGGACGATGTCTTCTCAAAGTCTGAAATAAGAGATTTATCATCTAGCAGAACCTCTACCTTAAAACCATTTTCCCATGTGTCTGCTGGCACTACGATATAGAATAATGTAGCCTCACTCTTGAGTGTAACGCCCTTGCAATCAAGCGTATAAGTATCTCCTGTTTTGCTGTTGGTTACGACAATATCACTCAAAGCTTTACTTCCTGTGAGTTGCAAACCAAGCAAAGCGTTTTGCGCAGTAAGGGTAAAACCACTCAAATCACCATTCTCTGCGTGCATGCTCATCAACTCATCACCAAAACCATTAGCCACATATTTTTGGTTAGCAAGATTAGGTGCAGTAACTGGATAATCTACGGTATAGGTGGTTCCTTCCGCAGGCATAAAGCCCTCGAACTCGCCTGTGCTACTACCGCCATAACCTTCTTTGAGTGTAAAAGTTGCTGACTGACCATTTACAGTTACTTTGATTTCGTCGCCTTCGTTCCAAGTGAGTTTGATAGCTCCATTGGTTGGGCCGCTTGGAGTGTCGTCCAAACCAGAAACACGTTGTTTACCAGGCATTTGCTTCGCACTGCCATCAGGGTTGGCTATAGTGGCAGAGAGTGTTACTTTTTGTCCTTTTTGGAAAGGAGCGCCTAACTCCTCATTTTGTTTGTTTTGGCATGCAACAAACAACACTGCTATAGCCAAGAAATAGAAATACTTTTTCATAATTCATACATAATTTTAGTGTTGTTTTACCATTCGCCGGATCCTTTGCCCATAGATCCTAAATTACCTTTAGGTGAAATGTAACTTTGACCACCGCCACCTGAGGCACACAAAATGCCCGTCTCTACTGTCAGCACCGAAGTACTGGGAGATTGATACAATTTTTTCATAATTGCAATGTTTTTTATTATTAAGTTAGTTATTTTTCTGCTGATTATTGTGCCGTGATCCTCAGTTCGCCCTCGAACTCTGTCAAGAAGCGCACATAGAGATAGCCATCTTGGTCGGTAAATTGTTTCAGTTGTACCATATCCAATGTAGTAGCAGAGGTAATTGCTTCGTAGAGTACCACATCTCTATGGTATTTAGCCACGGCGTAGTCGCTGTCCTTTGCAATAAAGAGGTGCAATGGCTCTGTACCTGTCCATTGGATTTGAATGGTTTGCGCAGCCCAATCTTGGTAATCAACGCGATAGACATCCAGTGCTCCCTCCAGATTCATGCTCATAACGGTATCTTTTGGCAGGATAATAGTAGATTCTAAGCATGTATTTGGCTCTTTGGGTGCTGGCACATAGGTCTTTACCAAACGAACGGCGCTGCCGAAATAGCGGAATTGCACTCCTCTTCTGACTTGCTTCGCCTGTAGATCAAAGTATACAGCCTGCTCGTCTTGGAATTTCGTAGCTGACCAATAGTAGCCGTTTGAGCCCACGGCATACATTCCGTTAGGGGCTAAATAGCCACCAACAGGCAAGAATACGGCACCTGCTTGCTCCATGATTGCCCATTCCTCGGCAGAGAACGATTGGTATTCTGCAAATGCAGATGCACCATATTTGGTGTGAAAACCACTCTTGAAAGTGATACCTTCTGGGCAAGCCCAAGCATCAGGCAGTAGGATAATACCATTGGAGTTGTTTACTTTCGCTACGCCAAGCAACGCGGAGGCGTTGGCACGCTTGGTGAAGACATATTGCCATTCGTCAGCGGTGAGTGTGTACCATGTATTGGCAGTATCTGAGCCAATAAGATTATTGCCCCAATCTACGAAGTTACCAAGGTAGTCGCTCTTGGTGGTTGAAGCACTCACACCCCAAAGCGCAGCAGGGTTGTCGGTGCTCCAGCGGAACATATCCACCCAACCATCATAGTCTGCAGCTAAATTAGCGTTGGCACTAGATAGATAATCGTATTGGTTTGCGGCAAAACGCCATTCGCCATTCTTAGGATGGTGCTGCAAGTTACCCATAGAGAAAACGACTTGCTTGTCTGCGCTAACAGAAAAAGCTGCTTCAAAAGGGATGGCAAATACGCCTGCTGTGAAAGCGAGGTATAATACCAATGTTGTAATTCGTTTCATTGTGTAATATTCTGATTAAAACTAAGTTATGACTATTATTGTCCAAGCATATTATACTCCTTACCATCGCGGATAATCAGCAATTGACCATTGCGTATAATCTTTTGTGCGTGGCTAGTGTGGCTTTGAGTATTTTCAAGGGCAGTGCTCTGTTTTGGGAAGCGGACGGCAACATCATCATATGCGAAATAACCTGGGATGGTGAAGCCGTATTTGCCACCCATCTCGTCGGAATAGAGGAAGTTGAAACGCACTTTGGCTACTTCACCCAAGGCAGATAAGTCCCATTTCTGCCAGTCTGTGACTACATTTTCGCCTTGTACCAAATAAAACTCTACTTCGCTGATAGGTTCGGCATAGGCATCTGCATCTACATCATCAAAGCCATATGCTACAATCTTCATCCATGCATTTTCGGTTAGTCCCTCCCAATTACCGCCAAAGTTATTGCCAGCTTCGCTCTTTACCCCATTGTACAATTGGTTGAGTGTATAATTGGTATTGGTGACATACATATGGTCAATCACGCGTTTCTCGCCATCTTCAAAGCGGAGTTCTGGTAGATTCTCTACATACGAATAGGTGTCCTTGTATCCGTAGTGTACAGCAAAATTATCACCCGAATGGGGTTGAACAGGCACCATCATCTGAAGGTTAAACCAGCCTAGCATAGCATCGTTACCTGCATTCTCTGCTACATAATCTTCGCCGTAGTACTTAGCGATATGTGTGTCACGATCTTCGTCACTCCAACCAGCACCCCAATAATTAGAAATAGCGTGACCGCCGCCCCAGAAACAGTAGGCATTGTTGTCAGGGAAAGTGTGTGCCAACTCGGTATTGCCCTCATCATACCAATGGTATGCGGCACTCATATAGTCCGCATAGGTCAATGGACCACCATACTGTGGGTCATCAATAAGGTCTGACCATGTGGTGATGGTCGCACCTGCATAATCAAGTGTGTACTCACTAAACTGAGCATCTTCGTCCTCAAAGGTTAAGACGCGCAACTCGTAGTCCTGCGCCATGAGGACTACATTCATTAGGCATAAAGCCGCAAGAAAAATAGATTTCTTCATGTTGTTTGTTGTTTTAAAGGGTTAATATATTGGGTTTATTTGTCTTATTTTCTCCATTTGGGCGTAATGCCGAGGAAGATTTCAAAGTTGATACCTGGCATAGGGCGGGATAAAACGGATAGATATTCTTCATTAAACAGGTTGTTGATAGCTGCTTTGGCGGATAAATCTGCCCAATCAAATACAAATACCTTTTCCAGCGAAATATTGCTCATAAAGTATTGAGGCAGTTTTCCTGTCAAAGAAATGTCGTTGGAAGACATGGTGTAACGCTCTGAATAATAGCACCATTTATACAAGAATGACCATCTGCGCCAAGAGAGGCGCCCTGTAACCGATGAGGATAATTCGGGCACATAAGGCAACTGTTTTCCTACCGACTGGTCGGCTGGTGTGCGTGGTTCCCCCATATTGATGGAAGGTGTCCATGAGAAAGTACCATTGAGTCCTACTTGCCATGTCTTTCCTAATGCCACATCCAGATTGGCTTTGAGTTCGATACCATAGGCATGCACATCCTTGATGTTTTCGGGCGAGAAGAAGCCCTTGGTAGTGGGCAACCAGATGATCCAATCCTTGATATAGGAATCAAACCAAGTGGCGGAGCCGTTCATCGAATAGACTCCCTCTTTGCCAACTGCAAAAGACAGTCCTGCGTCGTATGTCCAACCACTCTCGTGTCTCAAATCGGGGTTTCCACCGGGCAAAAAGTAGAGGTCGTTAAGTGTAGGATAGCGGAAATTGCGTGATACAGAGGCCTTGGCTACTATATTGCCCTTCTCCGATAGTACGCCGTCAATAAAGAATGCAGGTATGATAGGTGTCCACTCTTTGCCATACATCTCCTCGCGAATCACAACGGACAGTCCTAAACGGTCGATAGGTTTCCATTTTGCCGAAATAGAACTCGACAACTCAGGTCGTCCTTGGCGATAACCCACAATGGCTTTGTTGCCATCTTGACGAATAATATTCTTATCTTCGCTTTCCACAATATGCTGATGCAGCGATAGATTGGCTGTGAAGAGCCATTTTCTGCCGATATAGTATTCGCCATCTACTTGTCCGTAGAAAGTGTTGATACGACTTCTGGAGCGTGTCATATGCGCCATAGTGCCATTGCCTACATCGCGTTTGTAGTCGTATGCCATCCATGTGTAGATATAACCAGCTTTAGCACCCAGTTTCCAGTTCTCCTTGATGTGATCCCATGAAAACACACCGCGAAATGTGTGCTCACGCTGGCGATTCTCGAAGTCTGTTTCATCGCCGTAATCAACGGTCAGCATAGCTAATTCACGGTTGGAGTAGAGATACCAAGCATTCAGTCCAAATCGATCGCCTTTCCCCGTATTGTAATACATTTCTTGCAAGAGGTGGAAATCCTTGAATGCACCGCTACGATTGCGTTCTATGGGATAGTACTGGTCTATGATATTCATATCCTCGTCATAGATATTCTCTTTTTTGTCGTGGTTGCGAAGTCGGATCGTAGCCA
>JAZNRY010000017.1:0-18129 GCA_045590995.1 Paludibacteraceae bacterium
TTTTTTTGACTTATGCAAATCGTTTTTATATAATTTTCAAACAATTTTTATATTGTCTTCTGCACATAGCAGTTATTGGCCTTTCATCTTCAATTTATGTGTTATATCCTTAGTGCTTGTGGACTTGTTACTTGTGTATAAACAACATTTTTTTACATATTCTTGCATATATACATTTTTTTTCGTACCTTTGCAGTCGCAAATCCGAGCTAAAGATAACAAGATGATGAAAAGACTTCTTTCCCTTTTTGTGGCAATTCTCGCCACTACCGCCCTTTGGGCATACGATTTCAAATATGGTGATTTGTACTACGATATTACCAGCGATTCTGCACCTTATACCGTGGCAGTGACATACCAAGACTATTCGAAGGTTAATAACTATTATGGTCTTTTCACCGCTACCATTCCTGAAACTATCACCTTCAACGGCACTACTTATAAAGTAACGAGAATTGGTCCCCGTGCTTTTGCTAGATGTTATTCCCTCACCTCCGTCACCATCCCTAACAGCGTGACTAGTATCGGAGCTAATGCTTTTGAATATTGTTGTTCCCTTACCTCCATCACTATCCCTGTTAGCATAACATCTATTGATTGGTGGGCTTTTGCTGAATGTGATGCATTGGAAAAAATTTATTATACAGGAAATGAAACGCAATGGAATAATGTAACCAAAGGTCAAAGTTGGAAATCTAATGCCCCTGCAACGATTATATGTAGTGCAAAGTCTGCTACACCATCGCGGTCAAATATACACAATGGACATGAATATGTGGACTTGGGTTTGAGTGTAAAATGGGCAACATGTAATGTAGGCGCAAGCAAACCTGAGGAGTATGGAGATTACTTTGCATGGGGCGAAGTTGAACCCAAAGACTATTATGATTGGAGTACTTATAAATGGTGTAATGGCAGTGAAGAGAGTCTAACCAAGTACGACGGATACTTAGTTATCTCTGATATCTCATTTGATATCTCATTCGACTTAGTACTCTCTGACGATGTCGCTCATACCAATTGGGGAGGGGATTGGCGTATGCCGACCGGAGAAGATTTTATTGAACTTATAGAGCAATGTACTTGGACGAGGGCTACTCTCAATGGTGTAAAAGGTCGTAAAGTAACGGGTCCTAACGGCAATAGTATTTTTCTCCCTGATGCGGGTATTCGCTACGGTGATTGGTTTTGGGGCAAAAGAGGTGCGTATTGGTCGAGTTGGCTGACTAGTATAGGGGTGGAGAGCTACGCAGAGGCATATCACTTGAACTGGTGGTCGTTAGAGCTTGATGGAGACGACGGGAAATACATTGACCCTTTAGACCGTTGCGTTGGTTGTAGTGTTCGTCCAGTATGCCCATAGAATTTACCCTCGCTTTCAGTTAAATATGAAGGTATCCAAAAAAAAACTCTCACCTTGTATTTGAGGTGGGAGTTTTTTTATGGAAGTAATAGGACTTTAGCAAGTCGTTCTAAAGTTATGAGGAAGATATGAAGATCTCTCGGTGATGTTATGGTAAAGGTTCGGTGAGGTCACGATAAAGTCACGATGAGATCACGATGAGGTCACGATGTAGATAGGTGGAAGGTAAGGGGCAATAAATAGGCATACAAAGGAAAGTACGAACTATGAACTATGAGTTATGAGTTGGATTGACTTTTGCGGGCAAGAGAGATTTCGTGCTTGATGAAATCGTATAAACGGGCTGGTACTGGTGGTTTGCCATTGGCTTTGGGCATACGCTGGTGTTTGCTTGCCTCACGCAATGCCTGCATATGTTTCTTCTGCCAAAGCACTTTTTGTTCTGGATTACGCAAAATGGTACAAGCTTCTTCGTTGATACTGCGGAAATTCTTCACTACAAAATGCTCCGCCATCTCCTTCTTCTTTGCTTTCGAATACTCGGGTTTGCGGCAGTAGGCAGCCCATCCCGTTCTGCCAGGGATAGGGCGAAAATAGTGGTCCTTGTCAATAGAACCACCGATACTCTCTAAAAATGATGCTATGTGTACAATCATAGTTGTGGATTTGCTTCCTCGTTTTCGCCTTCTGGTATGCTGCGCATAACCACAGGTTTGAAGCGTTTTTGGCGGAGTTGCCAGCGTTCGCGAGCATATTGCTGCATGTCGGTCACGACATCCATCTCGTCAATGATCTCCAGACCGAAGATAGTCTCAATCACATCCTCAAAAGTGATGATACCTTGCAAGCAACCATACTCGTCAATCACCACGCCAATCTGCGACTTCTCCTTGAGCATCGCGTCGAAGATATCGCCTACATTCATCTCTTCGTTGAAGTACAAGAGTGGTCGTTTGATCTCGCCTAGGGTCTTCTGGAATTGGTCTTCCGTCAAATCCTCCAACGCGTCGCCACGCAGGACATAGCCCGTGATGAACTCGGGCGAGTCGGCATAGACAGGGATACGCGAGAAATGGTCGTACTGGTCGCTATCGTAATACTCACGCAAGGTCATCTTCTCCGAAGCAATGGCAGCCACCACGCGAGGGGTCATCACCTCGTATGCCTTCACCTCGTTGAGGCGCATGACATTGCGGATAATCTTGTTCTCGTCCTCCTCAATCACACCTTCTTCTTCGCCCACATTCGCCATAGCTATCACTTCCTCACGGCTGACAGCCGCTTCGTCGGGTTCGGGGAAGAGGCGAGCAATGAGCTCGATGATCTTCACCACAGGGAACATCGCCCACACCAATACACGAATCACATTGGCAGCAAAGCCCATGAGTTGCTTCCAATAGGTAGTACCGATGGTTTTAGGAATAATCTCAGAGAAGACCAATATCAGCACCGTCATCACGCCACTCGCCACACCAAACCACGCTTCGCCAAAGACCAAAGTGGCTTGCAGACCCACGCCTGAAGCACCCACAGTGTTGGCAATCGTGTTGAGCGAAAGGATAGCCGCCAAGGGACGCTCGGTGTCCACTTTGAACTTCTTCATGAGTTTGGCGGGCTTGTACCCCTCCTCTTCACGAAGATTGATATACGACAAGGTGGTGGACATCAATACCGACTCCAACAAACTACACAAAAACGATACGCCTATGGCAAGAAAAAGATATAATAATAAGTACGAAACCATGAATAAAATCAATAATCGCTACAAAGGTACTGCTTTTTTTCTACACCTGCAAATATTTTAAGCTTTTTTATTCTCGCGATTGAGGAAACACTCGATTGTGTTGCGCATGAGCATGGTGATAGTCATAGGGCCTACACCGCCTGGGACAGGAGTGATAGCACCTGCTACGGGCAGTACTGCATCGTAGTCCACATCGCCCACAAGTTTGCCGTCTTCGGTGCGGTTGATACCCACATCAATCACGGCTGCGCCTGGCTTCACATACTCGGCTGTCACCATCTTTGCACGGCCTACAGCAGCCACGAGGATATCCGCTTCACGGCACACAGCAGCCAAATCTTTGGTGCGGCTGTGCGCGATAGTCACAGTAGCATTGCGGTCAAGCAGCAGTTTGGCAACGGGTTTGCCCACGATATTGCTGCGACCGATGACTACGGCTTTCTTGCCCACCATCTCTACGCCCGCTTGGTCAAGGAGCTCGATGATACCTTTTGGGGTACATGGGAGGATGCAGTGTTGGTTGAGCCAGAGGCGCGCCACATTCTCTGGGTGGAAACCGTCCACATCTTTCTCAGCAGAGATAGCTGCAATAACCTTGTCTTCAGAGATATGCTTTGGCAATGGCAATTGCACGAGGATACCGTCCACCAGAGGATCGTTGTTGAGTTTGTCGATCTCAGCGAGGAGTGTTGCTTCGCTCACATCTTCAGGGAGTTCCACGAGGTGGCCGTCGAAACCACAATACTCGGTTGCTTTGATCTTGCCGCGCACATATGAGCGGCTGGCTGGGTTGTTGCCCACGATGATTACCATAAGGCATGGGCGGCGACCATATTGCTCCGCCAATGCATCTACTTCAATCTTCATCGCATCCTTGAGGGATTGCGAAATCACTTTGCCATCAATTATCATAATTTTAGTTCTTAATTCAAAATTCTCAAAGTGCCCAATGGGCGATGTCTTTGCGGTAGAAGAGGTTATCGCAGTGGATTTTCTCTATCTCCTTATATACTTTCGCGCGCGCGGTGGCGATGTCTTTGCCTGTTGCAATGCACATCATCACGCGACCGCCGTTGGTCTTCAGTACACCATTGTCGTTCTTTGTTCCCATGTGGAAGATAGGACCGTCGAAGAGCTCAACTCCTTCGATTACAGCACCTTTCGCATAACTACCAGGATAACCCTTTGATGCGAGAACTACACCAATAGTGGCTTCGTTGCGCCAGTTCATCGCCTTATCGCCTTTTAGCCTCATCGCCTCATCGCCTGTCGCGATGCCATAAAAGACATCGTAGGCATCACTTTCCAAGAGTGGCAATATCACCTCGGTCTCTGGATCGCCAAAGCGAGCATTGAACTCAATCACCTTCACGCCTTGTGCGGTCTTCATCAGTCCGCCATAGAGCACGCCTGTGAGTGGCAAGCCCTCTTGGCACATACCTTTGGCTACGGCTTCGAGGACATATTTGCGGGCAAATGCTTCATCTTCTTCGGTCACGAAGGGTAGGGGAGTATATGTACCCATACCGCCCGTGTTAGGACCTTCGTCGTTGTCGTAAGCGCGCTTGTGGTCTTGCGAGAGAGGCATTGGATAGACATTCTCGCCGTTGACAAAGCACATGAAGGAGAACTCTGGACCTTCCAAAAACTCCTCTATCACCACTTTGCCTTTGCCAAATGCCTCATTGCAGAGCATATCTTGCAGCGCATCATCTGCTTCCTCGAGGGTGTTGGCAATCACCACACCCTTGCCTGCTGCCAGTCCGTCGTACTTCAATACGATAGGCAGACTGCCTGCTTTCACATATGCCAATGCTTCCGCATAGCCGCTAAACGACTGATATGCAGCAGTTGGCACATTGTATTTCTGCATGATAATCTTGGCAAACTCTTTGCTCGACTCTATTTGTGTGGCAGCTTTGGTGTGACCAAAGATAGGCATACCTTCCGCACGGAACGCATCTACCACACCTGCTGCCAATGCTGCCTCGGGACCTACTATGGTGAGGTCCACTTCCGTCTCTTTGGTAAAAAGTAGCAAGCCCTCTACATCGGTGTCCTTGATAGCTACGCACTCAGCGAGCTGAGCGATACCAGCATTACCTGGAGCGCAGTAAATTTTCTCCACTTGTGGGCTACGTGAGAGCGCATACACAATAGCATGCTCTCGTCCGCCTCCACCTATAACTAGCACTTTTTTCATTTAGTTGTGTGTATTTTTCCATTAAAAAAATCAGGCTGCAAAGTTACAAAAAATAATGCATATTTGCAAATAAATAGACGAATACATCGCTCTCTTTTTTAAGGAATGTCAAGTTTGTCTGTCAAAAATCAAATATGTAAAAAAAAATATTGTTGATTTCTTGTCTATATCATTTTTTTATTGTACCTTTGCAAGCAATTTAAAATAAATTGCACAAAAGATGGCGATTCAACGCAACATAGTACAAATTCCAGCTCTTGTGGACCTTCATGTCCACTTTCGTGAGCCGGGTTTTTCGTATAAGGAGACTATCCAAACAGGCAGCATGGCTGCTGCTGCATCTGGTTACAGCGCGGTATTTACTATGCCCAATTTGAATCCAGTTCCCGACACCGTGGAGCACTTGCAAGAGCAATTGGACATCATCCGTCGCGATACCTACACGGGCGTTTATCCCTTTGCTTCCATCACGATGGGGCAGAAAGGTGCAGGCGAATTGGTTGATTTCGAATCCCTTGCGCCCTATGTAAAAGGTTTCTCTGATGATGGACGAGGCGTGCAAGATGAGGAACTTATGCGTGAGGCCATGAAGCGCATTCGTGCGGTAGATCGTGTGATGGTGGCTCACTGCGAGGTTGAATCCCTCCTCAATGGCGGCTACATCCACGCGGGGGAGTATGCCGCAAAACACAATCACCGTGGCATCGTGTCTGAAAGCGAGTGGAAAGAGATAGAACGCGACATCCGTCTGGTAGAAGAGACTGGGTGTCGTTTTCATATATGCCATATCTCTACCAAAGAGAGCGTGGCGCTTATCCGCGAGGCAAAAGCGAAAGGATTGCCGGTAACTTGCGAAACAGCTCCACACTATCTTCTCCTCACAGACAAAGACCTCCAAGAAGATGGCAAGTGGAAAATGAACCCTCCTCTCCGCGCGGAAGAAGACCGCCTAGCACTCATTGAGGGCATCAAAGATGGTACTATTGATTGTATCGCTACCGACCACGCACCTCATAGCGCTGAGGAAAAGAGTAGGGGATTAGAGAAAAGTGCCTTTGGTATTGTAGGATTAGAGACGGCTTTCCCGCTGATGTACACTCACTTTGTTAAAACGGGTATCATCACCTTCGAACGCCTTATCGAGCTCATGTCCACCAACCCATGCAAAATCATCGGTTTAGACAATTCGGGCTCCTTTGCCTACTTCGATTTGGACGCGTGCTATCGCATTAATCCTGCCAACTTCCTTTCCATGGGACAAGCCATGCCATTCGAAGGATGGGAAGTATATGGCAAATGCGTGAAGACGGTGGTGAATGGAATAACAGTATATAGTGTGCAAGGTTAAAGGCGAAAGCTTAAAGGCAAAAATTATGAAGCAAAGATTATTTGAAATAAAAACCAACGAACAGATAGCCAAGAACGTCTATCGTATGCAGCTTTGTGGCGACACTACGGGCATTCTTTCTGGTCAGTTCGTGAATATCCGCGTGCAAGGTCAATTCCTTCGCCGCCCCATCTCTGTCTGCAATATCAACAATGGTGTCCTCACTATTATATATAAGGTAGTAGGCGCAGGTACTGAGGCGATGAGTCGCCTGCCAATCGGCACCCAACTTGACATACTGACCGTTCTTGGCAATGGCTACGACCTATCGAAGGCAGGCGACAAACCATTGCTTGTAGGCGGTGGTGTAGGTGTTCCACCCATGTATATGCTCGCTCGCCAACTGCGCGAAGCAGGCAAAGCGGTGCGCGTTATTCTCGGCTTCAATACCAAAGACGAAGTCTTCTATGAGGAGGAGTTCCGTGCGCTCGGTTGCGATGTCACTGTCACCACTGTGGACGGCAGTCATGGGGTAAAAGGTTTTGTCACCAACGCCTTAGACGGACAACAATCCTACTATTACACCTGCGGACCATTGCCAATGATCAAAGCACTCCTGCAAGCCGCAGGCACCCATGGCGAAGTGAGTATGGAAGAACGAATGGGCTGTGGCTTTGGTGCATGCATGGGCTGCACCATCCAAACCACCCAAGGCCCCAAACGCGTCTGCAAAGAAGGCCCCGTCTTCCCCGCAGAAATATTACAATTATAATCCCTTACCGCTCGCGATGTTGGCGAGCGGAATGTTGTTGAAAAAATGTTGTTTAAGTTGTTGTAAAATAAAGCATGAACAATAAACTCCAAATATCCCTCTCTGGCATCACCCTCGCCAACCCCATCATCCCAGCATCGGGTACCTATGGTTTTGGCGATGAGTTTGCTGAGTTATACGATATCAACTGCCTTGGCGGTATCTCCTTCAAAGGCACCACCCGCGAAGCGCGCTATGGCAACCCGTTGCCTCGTATTGCCGAGTGCGGCAATTATGGTATGATCAATGCTGTGGGACTCCAGAACCCTGGTGTAGAACATGTGATTGCCCACGAACTCCCTCGCCTCAAGAGCCACTACAACGGCTGCATCGTAGCCAATGTCAGCGGATTCTCCGTACAAGACTATGTGGAGACCTGCGCCCTACTCGACAAAGAACCCATCGACATTCTCGAGGTAAACATCTCCTGCCCTAATGTTCACAATGGCGGTATGGCATTTGGCACCAGCCCAGAGGCAGCAGCCGAAGTGACGGCAGCCGTGAAGGCAGTAACTACCAAACCTGTCTATATGAAGCTCTCGCCCAATGTAACTGACATCGTGGCGATCGCCAAAGCCTGCGAAGCAGCAGGAGCAGACGGTCTGTGCCTCATCAACACCGTACTCGGCATGCGCATTGATATCCGCCGTCGCCGTCCTGTGATAGCCAACCGCTATGGTGGTTATTCGGGCGCAGGTATCTTCCCGCTCGCCCTATGTATGGTAAACCAAGTAGCACGCGCCACTTCACTTCCTATCATCGGTTGCGGAGGCATCAGCAGCGCAGAGGATGTGATCGAAATGATGATGGCAGGCGCAACAGCCGTAGAGATTGGTGCTGCCAACCTCACCAACCCAATGGTAGCAAAAGAGATCATTGACCGCCTACCAACCCTAATGGATGAACTGAAAATAGAAAAACTAACAGATATAATTGGAATAGTAAACCATGAATAAAGATGTAATCATTGCATGCGATTTCGCTTCGGCAGAAGAGACCTATCGCTTCCTTGACAAGATGGGCGATGTAAAGCCTTATGTAAAGATTGGTATGGAACTCTACTATGCAGAAGGTCCTGCTATCGTGCGCGAACTCAAACGCCGTGGACACAAGATCTTCCTCGACCTCAAGCTCCACGATATACCTAACACCGTCAAGAAAGCCATGTCCGTGCTCAGCCGCCTTGATGTGGATATGTGTAACCTCCACGCCGCAGGTACTATCGAGATGATGAAAGCTGCTGTTGAGGGTCTCACTCGCGAGGATGGCACTCGTCCTATCCTCTTGGCTGTTACCCAACTCACCTCTACCAGCGAAGAGCGTATGCACAACGACCTTCTTATCCAAGGCAATATCGGCGATGTTGTAGTTCATTATGCGAAGAACGCACAAGCCGCTGGCTTGGATGGCGTGGTTTGCTCTCCACTCGAAGCCGGTATGGTGAAAGAGGCATGTGGCAAGGATTTCTATACCGTTACTCCAGGCATTCGCTTTGCAGATGGCGTAGTAGGCGACCAAGTACGTATCACTACTCCAGCCAAAGCACGCGAGATTGGCTCTGACTTCATCGTCGTTGGCCGTCCAATCACCGCTGCCGAAGACCCAGTAGCAGCATACCAACGCTGCGTAGAGGAATTTTGCGGATAAGCAAAATTCATAGTTCAACATAGTTCAGTATTGTTCAGCGCTTCGCGTTCAGTATTGTAACAATGTTGAATCACATTGAACCATTTTGAACAATAAATACAAAATTATATGAAACAACTTATCGCTGAAGACTTGCTCAAGATTAAAGCCGTCTTCCTCCGTCCAAACGAGCCATTCACATGGGCCAGTGGTATCAAGAGTCCTATCTATTGCGACAACCGTCTCACCCTCAGCGACACACAAGTGCGCAACGATGTAGAGAACGGCCTCGCAACATTGATAAAAGAGCATTATCCTCAGGCAGAAGTCCTTATGGGTACATCCACCGCAGGTATCGCTCACGCAGCTATCACCGCTACTATCCTCAACCTGCCAATGGGTTATGTGCGCAGTGGTGCAAAGGATCACGGCCGTGGTAACCAGATTGAAGGCAAACTCCTTCCTGGTCAGAAAGTCGTTGTGGTAGAAGACCTTATCTCTACTGGCGGTAGTTGTATTGAGGTGGTGAACGTCCTCCGCGAAGCAGGTGCCGATGTTCTTGGCGTAGTAAGTATCTTCACCTACGGCATGAAGAAAGGCCTTGAACGCTTGGCAGCTGCAGAAGTGAAGAATGTTAGTCTGTGCGATCTTGACACCCTTGTAGAGGTAGCGGCCGACAAAGCATATATCGCACCAGAAGACAAAGAGCGCTTAATCCAATTCCGCAATAATCCTTCCGACGAAAGTTGGATGAAATAAACCGAATAAATGAGACACTTAATTGATCCTACTGATTTGACCACTGCCGAAGTGGATATCATCATCAATCGTGCGTTGGATATCATTGACCACAAGGAGATGTATGCCGAGGCTTGCCACGGCAAGAAACTCGCTACACTCTTTTACGAACCTAGCACCCGCACCCGTCTCAGCTTTACTGCTGCCATGATGGAGTTGGGTGGTAATGTACTTGGTTTCTCCGATGCTAAGAGCAGTAGCGTAAGCAAAGGCGAAACGGTGGCAGACACTGTGCGCGTGGTGAGCTCGTTTGCTGACATCATTGCCATGCGCCACTATAAAGAGGGTGCACCACGTGTAGCTTCCGAATATAGCCGAATACCTATTATCAACGCAGGTGATGGTGGTCATGCGCACCCAACGCAGACACTCACCGACCTTCTCACAATCCGCAGAGAATTAGGGCATTTCGATCATCTAACAGTAGGACTTTGTGGCGATCTTAAGTATGGTCGTACTGTCCATTCGCTCATCAAAGCAATGAAGCGTTACGAGGGCGTACATTTCGTACTCATATCTCCAGAAGAGCTTCGTTTGCCAGATTACATGAAGCATGAGTTAGGCGACAATTACAGCGAATATTCTACTATCGAAGAAGCTATGCCTCTACTCGATGTCCTTTATATGACGCGCGTACAACAAGAGCGTTTTGCTGACCAAGCGGAGTATGAACGTCTCAAAGATGCCTTTATCCTTGATACCGAGAAGATGGCATTGGGTAAAAAGTCTATGATTGTTCTCCATCCACTCCCACGCGTGAATGAAATCACTGTGGACGTGGATAAAGACCCACGTGCCGCTTACTTCCGTCAAGTGGAGAATGGTAAATATGTCCGTATGGCACTTATCTATACCTTGCTCTCATGGAAAGATGCAGAAGAGTCGCATAAGGTGGACACTCTCCTCACCGATAGACTATGCTCCAACGACCGTTGCGTCGTCACTACTGAACCAGTAGAGCGCAAGGCTTACACCGACGCTGACGGCGTCCTCCGCTGTTACTACTGCGACCACGCACTTTAAAAAACGATATTGTTTAGTGGTGCCAGCGACAAGTCGCTCTACCACCCTAAACAATATATATACTTGAATTGACAAAAATTGACACTATAATTGACCCTAATTGTCGTTAATAAATAACCCCCAAAGATATGAATTCTCGAATCTTAAACGAAGGCCTCACATTCGATGATGTGTTGCTCGTCCCAGCCTATTCTGAGGTACTTCCTCGCGAAGTGGACCTCAAGTGCCAATTCTCCCGAAATATCCACCTGAATATTCCTGTGGTATCAGCAGCTATGGACACCGTTACCGAGTCTAAGATGGCTATTGCTATCGCTCGTGAAGGAGGTATTGGCGTTATTCACAAAAACATGTCTATCGCTGCACAAGCAGCCGAAGTACGCCGTGTGAAACGTGCTGAGAACGGACTCATCTCCGATCCTATCACCATCACTGCAGAGCAAACCGTAGGCGATGCGGAGCAACTCATGCACGACAACCACATCGGCGGTATTCCTGTCGTAGATGCTGAGAACAACCTCGTAGGTATCGTTACCAACCGTGACCTCCGCTTCGAAACCGATTATTCACGCAAAATCGGCGAAGTGATGACCAGCGAGAACCTCATCACCATCTCATCTACAGAAAACGAAGTGATTATGGCCGCGCTTCAAGCACATAAGGTGGAAAAACTACCTGTAGTGGATAAAGATGGTAAACTCGTAGGCCTCGTAACCTATAAGGACATTACTAAACTCAAAGACTTCCCTAACGCATGCAAAGACAAACAAGGTCGTCTTCGCTGTGCAGCAGGTGTGGGAATCACCCCTGATTTTATGGACCGCGTAGCTGCATTATATAAAGAAGGTGTAGATGCTATCGTTCTTGATTCTGCACACGGTCACTCTAAGAATATCGTTAATGCACTCCGTACCATCAAGTCCACTTATCCTGATTTAGAGGTGGTAGTAGGTAATATCGCTACTGCTGAGGCAGCCAAGTACCTCGTTGAGAATGGTGCTGACGGTGTGAAGGTAGGTATAGGTCCTGGCAGTATCTGTACGACTCGTATCATCGCAGGTGTAGGTGTTCCACAACTCACGGCTATCTTCGAAGTGGCAGAAGCATTGAAGGGTACAGGTGTACCAATGATTGCCGATGGTGGCTTGCGCTATTCTGGTGATGTGGTGAAAGCCCTCGCTGCTGGCGGTAACTGCGTGATGTGCGGCTCTATGTTCGCAGGTACTGAAGAAGCTCCTGGCGACACCATTATCTACAACGGTCGTAAATTCAAAGCTTACCGTGGTATGGGTTCTATCGATGCTATGAAAGCTGGTTCTGCCGACCGCTACTTCCAAGGCAAGGAGACCAATGTCAATAAACTCGTGCCAGAAGGTATCGTAGGTCGTGTACCATACAAAGGTCATGTAGCTGAGACTATCTTCCAACTCATGGGCGGTCTTCGTTCAGGTATGGGTTATGTAGGTGCGCACAATCTCACCGAACTCAAGTCGGCTAAATTCGTGCGTGTCACTGCTGCTGGTATGACCGAGAGCCACCCACACGACATCACCATCACCTCCGAAACCCCTAACTACACCCGCGGACAATAATTAATAACCAAGAGCCAAGACATATTAGTAACGACTAATCAGACGATAGTATTTAGTCTTTGCTCCTTGCTCCTGACTCCTTATTCAAAAGAATATATGCAAAAAATCATCATTCTTGATTTTGGTTCGCAGACCACCCAACTCATCGGTCGCCGCGTGCGCGAGTTGGATACTTTCTGTGAGATCATGCCATACAATAAATACCCTGAGGACGACCGAGATGTCATCGGTGTCATCCTCTCAGGTTCACCTTATTCGGTGCATGACCCAGAGGCTTTTCAAGTGGATCTCAGCCGCTTCATTGGCCGTTTGCCTGTATTAGGTATATGCTACGGTGCACAATATCTCTCCCATAGCCAAGGTGGCAAGGTGGAGAAGGCCGACAGCCGTGAGTACGGCCGTGCTCACCTAGAGCATTTTGATGCTACCAACCCTTTGCTCCTTGGTCTGCAAGAGCGTACACAAGTATGGATGTCCCACGGCGATACCATTACGGCTATCCCTGCTGGCTACCATACCATTGCTTCTACAGCCAATGTGCTCCATGCAGCCTATGCTGCAGATAACCTGCCTGTTTGGGCCGTACAGTTCCATCCTGAGGTGTATCATACAGAGGAAGGTTTGACACTGCTAAAGAACTTCGTCGTAGGCATCTGCGGTAGCCAGCAAGACTGGAGTCCTGCTTCTTTCGTTGATACAACTGTGGCTGAATTGCGCCAGCAATTAGGAAATGACCGTGTTATCCTCGGTCTCTCGGGTGGAGTAGATAGTTCTGTGGCTGCTGTGCTACTCAATCGTGCTATTGGCAACCGTCTCACCTGTATCTTTGTCGACCATGGTATGCTCCGTAAAAACGAGTTCCACGATGTTATGCGTGACTACGAGTGCTTGGGCCTTAATGTCATCGGCGTAGACGCTAGTGAGCGCTTCTTCGCGGATCTCCAAGGCATTACTGACCCTGAGCAAAAGCGCAAAATCATCGGCCGCGACTTTGTTGAGGTCTTCAATGCCGAGGCTAAGAAGATCACCGATGCCAAGTGGCTTGCCCAAGGTACAATCTATCCTGACCGCATCGAATCGCTCAATATCACTGGCAAGGTCATCAAATCCCACCATAATGTAGGTGGTTTGCCTAAGGAAATGAACCTTCAACTTTGCGAACCCCTACAATGGCTCTTTAAAGACGAAGTTCGCCGCGTAGGTCGCCAATTGGGCATACCTGAGCATCTTATTGGCCGCCATCCTTTCCCTGGTCCGGGATTGGCTGTTCGTATCCTCGGTGATATCACTCCTGAGCGAGTGCGCATTCTGCAGGAGGCCGACGCTATCTATATCAATATGCTTCGTGAATGGGTGGATACCGATGGTCAAATTCTATACAACAAGATTTGGCAAGCAGGCGCTATTCTACTCAGCACCGTGCGCAGCGTAGGTGTCATGGGCGATGAGCGTACCTATGAGCATCCTATTGCACTCCGCGCCGTCACCTCCACCGATGCCATGACAGCTGACTGGGCACACCTACCATACGAGTTTATGGCCAAGTGCTCCAATGAGATCATCAACAAGGTGCGTGGCGTCAACCGCGTTTGCTATGATATCTCCTCAAAACCACCAGCAACAATTGAGTGGGAGTAATCCACTCGCATCCGCACATTGGTTATATACCTATTGACATTGCTATTATAGCTAACATATTTATTTTGTTTGGGTTATCAATGCGCCAAGCGCATTCTTCCAACCTAAACAAAATATTTACAAGAATTGACATTAATTGACAATCATAATTGACAATAATTGTCTTTAATAATATCAGTGTCAATAATTATCTAAATTATTTTTATTTATTTTTGTAGGGCATAGCCCGTATTTTTGTTTCAAAAAAATCATGAAAGTAGGCGTAGTAATGGGTTCAACCAGCGATTTGGAGGTAATGACTCCCGCCATTGAGACCCTTCAACAATTTGGAATTGAAGTAGATAAACGCGTCATTAGTGCGCATCGTGCTCCACACGAGCTTATGAAGTGGGCGGAGTCCGCTCGTGAGCGTGGATTAAGCATTATCATCGCTGGCGCAGGTGGCGCAGCGCACCTCGCAGGCGTGATTGCAGGTTTGACCTCACTCCCTGTGATTGGTGTACCTATCCGCAGCAAGACATTGGATGGACTGGATTCGCTCCTCAGCATTGTGCAAATGCCTGCAGGTATACCAGTGGCTACGGTGGCTATCAATGGCTCGAAGAACGCAGCATTGCTTGCTATCGCTATTCTTGCTCTGCAAGATACCGCCTTGTTCGCACAACTCGAAGACTTCCGCAAACAACAAACCGAGAAAGTAGTTAATACAGTGATATAATACTCCTATGGCGCAAGCGCCAAGAAATCCAAATAAATCTTATCGCTCGCTGTCACTCGCCCAGGTACTCCGTAACACATTACCACCGTTCTTCGTTTTGGGAACATCCAAAACTCATCACTGAATCTTAGGTAAATGCGGATGTACACATTTCAGAGTCGAAAGTAACTATATTTACTTAAGATTCAGCGACGAGCGTGCGAAGGAGCGGTGGCAATAAAATCAGAGTCGACGCAAAATAAGATTTAATAAGATTTCTCGAGCGTAAGCGAGAAGGAGAATAACATAAACAATATGAGCTATAGAATTTTTGTAGAAAAGCGTCCTGCCTTCCAAGTAGAAGCCAAGAGTCTCAAGAACGAGCTCAACGAGAACTTGCAACTCAGTCTGCAATCGCTTCGCTATATCAATGTGTACGACCTCTTTGGTTTTACACCCGAACTGCTTGAGCAATGCCGCTACACCGTCTTTGGCGAGACGGTTACAGACACCGTATCAGACGAGTGCAACCTCACAGGCATGAAATACCTCGCTGTAGAATATATCCCTGGTCAGTTCGACCAACGCGCATCATCGGCGGTGGATTGTGTACACCTCATTGACCCCAATGCCGAAGTAGAGATTCGCAGTAGCCGTCTGCTCATCTTCGATGACACAATCTCAGAGGCAGACATGGCTAAGATTCGCCACTACTACATCAACGCTGTGGAGTCGCGCGAGAAAGACCTCAGTCAATTGGTGCAAAACCAAACCGCCGACATCAAGCCATTGGCTAAGTTGGACGGCTTTATCAATATGCCTCGCGAGGAGTACGCTGCGTTCTGCAAGCAATGGGGCTTGGCAATGAACGCCGACGACCTCCACGAAGTAGTCACTTACTTCCAAAAGGAGCAACGCAACCCAACCGAAACTGAACTTCGTATCCTCGACACCTACTGGTCTGACCACTGCCGTCACACTACTTTCACCACTATCTTAGAAGAAATCAAGATAGACGACTCCTTCGTGAAAGAGGAAATCGAGTCCACCCTCGGTATGTTCCACGACATTCGCAAGGAACTCGGTCGCACCGAGAAACCGCTCTGCCTCATGGAACTCGCTACTATCGGTGCGCGTTACCTTCGCAAGAAAGGTCTTCTCGACGATATGGAGGTCAGCGAGGAGAACAACGCTTGCTCTATCTTCATTGATGTCGATGTGGATGGCAAGCAAGAGAAATGGCTGCTCCAATTCAAGAACGAGACCCATAACCACCCAACCGAGATTGAGCCCTTCGGTGGCGCAAGTACCTGTCTCGGTGGTGCTATCCGCGACCCATTATCTGGTCGTGCATATGTCTATCAAGCCATGCGCGTAACGGGCGCAGGCGACATTTATAAACCCGTGGCAGAGACTATGCCAGGCAAACTGCCACAGCAGATCATCTCCCGCAAGGCGGCTGCTGGTTACTCCAGCTATGGCAACCAAATCGGTCTGGCTACCACCCATGTGCGTGAGATTTATCACCCATCGTATGTAGCTAAGCGTCTGGAGGTGGGTGCTGTCGTAGGTGCTTCTCCTGCATCGAATATCCGCCGTGAGAGTCCGGCTCCTGGCGATATCATCCTTTTGCTTGGCGGTCGCACTGGTCGTGATGGTATTGGTGGTGCTACTGGTTCGTCCAAAGAGCACACCGAAGCATCGCTCGAGTCCTGCGGCAGCGAGGTGCAAAAAGGTAATGCCCCAGAGGAACGCAAACTCCAACGCCTCATGCGTCGCCCTGAAGCTACTCGCCTCATCAAGAAGTCCAACGACTTCGGTGCAGGTGGCGTCAGCGTAGCTATCGGCGAACTCGCAGACGGACTGGATATCTACCTCGACCGCGTGCCAACCAAGTATAGCGGACTCAACCCTACCGAACTGGCTATCAGCGAGTCGCAAGAGCGTATGGCAGTAGTCATCGAGGCGAAAGACCGTGCGGAGATGGAGCATTATTGCCACCTTGACAATATCGAATACACCCATGTGGCAGATGTCACCGACAACGGTCGCATGCGTCAGTTCTATAAAGGCGAACTCATCGCCGACCTCACCCGCGAGTTTATCGACAGCGCAGGTGCAAAGCACTTTGCTAAAGCCGCTATCCTCCCTGTAGAGGAGAAGAATCCATTTGCTCAAACCATCGAAGGTGCCACCCTCGAGGAGAAAATGGCAAAGGTCATGTCCGATGCCAATGTCACCTCACAAAAGGGATTGATTGAGAACTTCGATGCGACTATCGGTCGTAGCACCGTACTCATGCCATTCGGTGGCAAAACACAACTCTCTGAGACACAAGTCAGTGTGCAGAAACTCCCAACCGATGGCTATACCAATACTGCCTCTATCATGGCGTTTGGTTACAACCCATTCATCGCCGACTGGAGCCCTTACCATAGCGCTGCTTATGCGGTTGTAGAGGCATGTACCAAGGTTGTTGCAGCGGGTGCCGATTATAGTAAGATGCGCTTCTCTTACCAAGAGTATTTCGAGCGTATGAGCAGCGAGCATGCCTACGGCAAACCACTCTCTGCACTCCTCGGTGCGCTCAAGATGCAAGTGGCATTCGGTCTGCCAAGTATCGGCGGAAAAGACTCTATGTCGGGTACATTTGAGCATATCAGCGTACCTCCTACATTGATTGCTTTCGGTATCACTACCGTGCCAGCTGATAAGGTGGTTTCTACCGACCTCAAGCAAGCAGGTCATAAACTCTATCTCATCAAGCACAATGCTTTGGCAAACTATATGCCTAATGTGGAGCAACTCAAAGCGAACTGGACTTATACCACCAACGCTATCCAAAGTGGCAAGATCTGTGCTGCGTATGCATTGGGCTTCGGTGGTGTAGCAGAAGCAATTGCAAAGATGAGTTTCGGTAACGAACTTGCAGCCGACATCCAAATAGCCGAGAACGAACTCTTCGACTATAACTATGGTTCTATCCTCGTAGAGGCAACCGAAGATCTCTCGCCTCTCGCCAGCGGGGTCCCCGAAAAATCTGCCGATTTTTGGGGTGCTCTATCGCCTAATAGCCTCATCGCCTTAGGCGAGGTCATTGAAGGTACCCACCTCGTTATCAATGGCGAGCGCGTATCGCGCGAGGTATTGCTCCACGCATGCTGTGGTCAGTTCGATAAGATCTACCCATCCGCAGTTCCTGCGCAGCATACCGACCTCCTGCCTGCAGGTATCACTTGCCGCGGCAGGGAGTTGATTGCCGCGGAAGTTGTTGAAAATAAAGTTGTTGATTATAATGGTCCCGCTG
>JAZNRY010000018.1:0-5976 GCA_045590995.1 Paludibacteraceae bacterium
GCTACATTGCACTATTCCATCAACGGTGCTGAGATACACACAACCGAGGTACCATTGGAGATTACGCTCAACGAAGCAACCACTATCCACGCGTATGCTACACAAGATGGCGTTGCCAAGAGTTGGACTGCTGAGTATATATACACAGTGAACGATAATCCGACCGACCTACAATCTGCTACCCTTGATACTTCATCACTCCCTCACAAAGTAATGCAAAACGGACAGATACGCATCGTAAAAGGCGATAATGTATATGACCTATTTGGACGAAAAGTGAAATAAAAATGGGCCCCCGGCTCCCAGTTGCCGGTTGCCAAAAAAACAGAAAATGGGCTCCCGGCTACTGGCTGCCGGATGCCAAAAAAACAGATAACGGGCTCCCGGCTACCGGCTGCCGGATGCCAAAATTAAACAGATTATGTCATCACGATTCTTTTGCAGCGGTTACTACAAGCTCGATGCTTGGGTATTAGCCCACTGCATAGCCATCTTCACAAGGCGTTTTTGCGAACGGTTCTTAACCTCGCAGAACGACCCCAAAGGTCGCCACTATGACCAGATGTACATGGCAGCGCGCTCTGTATATGCCAATATTGCCGAAGGTCGCGCACGACACAGCACCTCTACCGAAACAGAGATGCGTCTCATGGATGTTGCACGCGGTAGCGTCATCGAACTCTCGGAAGACCTAATGCAACTCATCATTGAGCAAAACGGAGAACTCTGGTGCATGAATCACCCCCAAATGCAAGCCTTGCAGCAGGTACCCTTTATCCACACCGACTATGAGGAAAACAACTGGTCACACGATGCTGCGGAGCGTATCAAAATGCAAGTAGCATTGTACGAGCCACTGGTAATGGGCGACAATATGTCGGATTGCGCAAATGCTCTATTTGTGCTGTGCAAAAAAATGGAGAAGATGCTATCTGCATTTATAGACAAGTTGTTTGAGGAATTTACGCAGAAGGGCGGTTTCACCGAGAGCCTCACGCAAGCCCGTTTAGAGTATCGCCAGCAAGCATCGCTATCTGCCAATGCTCCGCTCTGTCCCAAATGTGGCAAACCGATGCTCCAACGCATGATCAAGAAAGGTACTAAGCAAGGACTGACCTTCTGGGGCTGTAGCGATTACCCCCGCTGCGACGGCACCCGAGATTAATGATATGCTGCCGGCTACTGGCTGCCGGAAGCCAAAAAAGAAGATAGGTATCCGGCTACTGGCTGCCGGAAGCCAAAAAAGAAGATTGGTCACCGGCTACTGGCTGCCGGGAGCCAGAATAAGATAGTCCCCCGGCTGCCGGCTGCTGGAAGCCAAAAAACAGAATAACATGAAAAAGATTTCTCTCCTCCTTCTCGCTCTTGCGAGCATATTCACGCTCCAAGCCGAGACTTTCGTCAAGGTTGCTGATGCCGCAATCCTGCAAGACGGCGACCAAACCACCGTTACCTACAACGCGGTCAAAGACCCAGCCTTGCTCACCGATGGCGCAAAGGTGTTCTTTGGCACCAGCAAAGAGGGCGAAGACTATATCATGGGCTTCTATAGCGAGGAGATAAGCAAGAATAATATCAAAGGTGTCTCTGCTACCTACGGCGAGAATCGTCATACCGTTACCGCCGAGCAGGCATACGCCTACACCGTTAAGCGCGAAGGCGACTACCTTATCTTCATCGACCAAGATGGCAACTACTTGCGCCCTATCAGTGATAGCAAACTGCGCAGCAGTACCACCCTCGACAACCAAGCCAAGTGGACTATCAACTCCATCAATCAGGACGATGCTACTGTAGAGGTCAAGAACGCCTATTTCACCTCTCGCTACATCTACAACAACTGCCAAGGTACCAACGACCTCTTCAATATCTATCAGGGCTACGACCCTTCCTACCTTGCAAAAACAATCTTGTACGCCAACACTGCACCCGAATGGGAAGACCGCGTACTCGACTCATGGATGAGCGTGGACACTACCACTCTCGACTGGGGACAATACGAACCCGACACTACCTATGCCTCCGACGAGAACTGGAAGGACTGGGGCGATGCGCGCCGTTTCACATTGACATTCAATGACCTCACAGATGATATTACCCTCACCCTCACAGGTGATACTGCCTTCTATTGTGGCACCGAGGTGATTCGCAAAGATGCCAAACAACCTGTGGAGATTACTGTTTATTGGGAAACAGATGAGGTAGGTGTTTACACAGGTCAACTGACCCTTTCTACTGCTACCGAAGGCGTGGAGGATATTATCATCAACTTGCGTGCAGAAGCAGTACCAATGGGTACATTGCCCGATCCTAATCAGCCTATATTCTCGCTCTCTACCCATACACTGACGCTCAACCTCAACCCCAATAACAACTATAGCGATTTGCAGGCTTTCACCTTCAGCGCAAGCAACTTGCAGAAGACACTCTATTGCAAGTGGGCGCATACGAACAGCGTACTATTCCGCTACGAATATGAAAATGCTTGCATGGAGATTTTGGCAGGCGATTACGAACTGGAACTCAATGGCTCAGCACATTTCCCTGTGGGCTATGATTACGAAAACGAGGAAGTATTAGTGGCTGTTGATGACTTATATTCTGTTGGTACATATACTACCAGACTACATTTCTACTGCTACAAAGCAGACAGCAAAGAGGAATTGGCTATTGATGAGTATGTTACCATTAAGACTATCGTGAGCAATTCATCTACGCCTACCGATGTAGAGACTCTTGGCGATGAGGCGCAAAGCGATATGACGCGCAAAATCTTGCGTAACGGACAATTGCTTATCCAGCACAATGGCGTGACATATTCGGTAGTAGGGGATAGGCTATAGGCAAACGCCATCCCCTTAAAACTATCTTCACTTTCGTACTGGATTACAGGTCAGATCAATACCTAACTTGCGGAAAATCTTTCTATCTACTTCCGACAGCATCACTGTTGAATGCACTTGACAACCTGCCAATTGGGGTAGGGCTTCCAAGGTCTTGCGGCAGTTCTCATCGTGGAGTGACAATACGGACAATGCCACCAACACCTCATCGGTATGCAAGCGTGGATTACGACCTCGTAGGTAACTAATTTTGGTGTGTTGGATAGGTTCAATCATCTCCTGTGGGATGAGCTTCACATCATGATCTATGCCTGCAAGATACTTTGTCGCATTCAGCAAGAGTGCTGCACTCGAACCGAGTAGGGGAGAGGCTTCGGCGGTGATGATGGTACCGTCGTGCAACTCGATAGCTGCTACTGCCATCGCATTATTGCGCTCTTTGCGCTCGTTGGCTGCAACCGTTGTGCGTCTGTCCGCGGTGCTAATACCCACTTGTTTGAACAAACGGGCAATACGATTAACTACCGATTCGCTGATGTCGCCATTGGCAAAATCGTTCAATGCATGGTAGTAGCGACGGATAATCTCCTGTTTGCTGGCCTCACAACATGCTGCGTCATCATCTATGCAAAAGCCCACCATGTTTACACCCATATCGGTAGGCGACTTATATGGATTGTGCCCATAAATGCCTGTGAATAAGGCATCTAATACAGGGAAGATCTCCGTGTCGCGGTTGTAACTAACTGCTGTCTTACCATATGCCTCTAAGTGGTATGGGTCAATCATATTCACATCATTGAGGTCGGCTGTAGCTGCCTCGTATGCCATATTGATTGGGTGCTTGAGGGGCAGGTTCCACACAGGGAAAGTCTCGAACTTAGCATATCCTGCTTGATTACCTCGTACATGCTCGTTGTAGAGTTGCGAGAGGCAAACTGCCATTTTTCCACTGCCAGGACCAGGAGCAGTGACAACCACCAATGGGCGAGTAGTCTCGATATAATCGTTCTTGCCAAACCCTTCTTCCGAGTCGATGAGTGCTACATTGTGGGGGTAGCCGTCGATTGTATAGTGGTAATAGGTGGTGATACCCAGTCGCTCCAATCGTTGGCGGTACATCTGTGCGGATGTCTGACCGCTATAGTGAGTGATTACCACGGAGTTGACCACAAACCCACGATTCATAAACTCGTCGCGCAAACGCAGTACATCCACATCGTAAGTAATGCCTAAGTCTTGACGCACTTTGTTTTTCTCAATGTCGGATGCGGATATGACGATCACTATCTCCAATGTATCACGCAGTTGCGTGAGCATAGTGAGTTTGCTATCTGGCTGAAAACCAGGTAATACGCGACTGGCATGATAGTCGTCAAAGAGTTTACCACCTAACTCTAGGTAAAGCTTGTTACCAAACTGCGCAATGCGTTCTTTGATATGCTCCGACTGACGGAGAATGTACTTTTCGTTGTTAAAAGGAGTCATGTTGTATTTATATTTCCCACCAATCTCACAGATTTTCACTGATCTTTTTAGTATTTGTGTTCATCCGTGTAATCCGTGGGGATTGATTATTCTTCGGGATTTGCGCCGTCGAAGCAGAAGGTACATACTTTGCATTTCGGTAGTCCGATGGCGGCGATGAGGTCCTCTATCTTGGTGTATTTGAGGGACTTGAGTGCGAAGCGGTCGCGCAAGGCGCGTATCATGCGTTGGTACTCCAAGGAGTCGGTAGTGGCATATGCCTTGATACGCTCTGGATTATTGGCTGCTTCTTCACCCTCTAAATCCGCAATGATACGGCGTGTGATGAGTTCCATGTCCGACTTCGATGTGGTGAAGTTCGTGAATGGACAGCCATACATGATAGGTGGACACGCAATACGCATATGCACATCTTTGGCACCTGCTTCTATAAGACAACGGGTGTTGTCGCGGAGTTGTGTGCCCCGCACGATAGAATCGTCGCAGAAGAGAACACTCTTGCCACGCAGGATAGAGTAGTTGTGAATGAGTTTCATCTTAGCAACGAGGTCGCGTGTCGCTTGTTGCGATGGGGTGAAAGAACGTGGCCAAGTAGGCGTATATTTGGTGATGGCGCGTTGGTAAGGCACACCCGAAGTGTGCGAATAACCAATCGCCATAGCAATACCTGAATCAGGAATACCGCAGACAATATCGGCTTTCACATCATCGCTATTACCCATAGCATGACCGCATGCATAGCGCACTTGTTCTACATTGCGACCTTCGTAGTCGGAGGTGGGAAAGCCATAATACACCCAAAGGAAAGAGCAAATCTGCATCTTGTCGTTGGGTTTGCGCAATTGCTCCACGTGGTCAGCATATACGCGAACAATCTCACCAGGGCCCATGAAATACTCCGTCTCAAAACCGAGATTGAAGAAGGAGGATGATTCGCTGGCAATAGCAAAAGCATTATCG
This sequence comes from Paludibacteraceae bacterium, assembly GCA_045590995.1. Lineage (GTDB taxonomy): Bacteria > Bacteroidota > Bacteroidia > Bacteroidales > Paludibacteraceae > Colicola. The sequence goes on from JAZNRY010000018.1 coordinate 5,292, forward strand.
CGCTTACCTAATACGATAGGTGTGCGTCCCCATGAGTCGCGAGCAGCGATGATACCATCTTCGGTGAGAATAAGTATGCTGCATGAACCTTTGATTTGCTTGTACACATTCTCGATGCCATCTACGAAATCTTTGCCTTGTACGATGAGCAAACCTACTAATTCTGTGGGGTTTACGCGCCCGCTACTAAACTCCGTGAGGTGCATGTTTTGATTCAACAAATGGTTGACTAATTCATCCATATTGTTGATCTTGCCGATGGTGCTGATAGCAAATCGCCCGAGGTGCGAGTTGATGAGCAGAGGTTGGGCATCGGTGTCGGAGATGATACCAATGCCAGCGTTGCCACTAAACTCGTGTAATTCATCTTCGAACTTAGTTCGGAAGTGCGAGTTTTGTATGTTGTGAATGCTTCGTTTGAAGCCCCTTTCTGTGTCGTAAGTCGCCATACCCGCTCGGCGTGTACCGAGGTGGGAGTGGTAGTCGGTGCCGTAGAAGACATCGGTGATACAGGAGGTTTGTGATATAGTCCCGAAGAACCCTGCCATACTTATTTTGTTAAATAGTTAGTCAAGTTGTTCTCAATGCGTGTTGCAATATCCTCTGTCTCAGCATCAAGGACAAGTTTTTCGCCGGTGATGCCTTCGTAGAGTTCTATATAGCGGGCGGTGATACCTGCTACTAC
>JAZNRY010000019.1:0-29928 GCA_045590995.1 Paludibacteraceae bacterium
TCAATCTAGAACTAGCTCTGCTATGTGTTGACAATGATTCTTCATGAATTCTATATTTAACTATCAGTTGATTCATGAAATACAACTTTATTCCTCTATTTAGGACATTAATCCATTTAGGCCAATCTTCTAATAAAGGTATACGTTCATCATTAGTAATACCTAATTCTAATACTTTCCTCCTATTATAAAAACATGTAGATGCAGGGATGCAATTATCGCCAAAAACCAAACGCTCTAACTGTTCGTTCATATCTAAATCAAAAAAAGAATAATCAAATACTTTATCTGTAAAATATTTATTTCTTTTTTCATTAGTACCAAAAGCTTCAATCTTAGCAAATAAATATACCACATTTGGGGTGGCATCTACATAATTTATACAATTATCTATACATGTGGGTAACAACAAATCATCACCAGCCATAGGTTTTACCCATTCTCCTTGACAAGCCGCTTCAGCACGATTTAAATTAGCAGACACCCCCGTATTAATATCTATAGTTATTAATTCTGTCCTTACAAATCTTTCTTTATTTTTATTTATCCATTGTTGACAAAGTTCTACCGTACTATCAGTAGAACAATCATCCGAAATGATTAATTCTATATTCTGATATGTTTGAGCTTTGATACTTTCTAAAGTTTCCAACACATACTTCGCTGAATTATATGTAATAACAGGTACAGAAACCAATGGTTGGTTATTTGCTTCCATAATTATTATCCTTTCCAGTCGTTAATCAATCTCACTACTTCTCCAGCCTCCTCTATTGTCATTGTAGGACTTACTGGTAAACTGAGTTCACAATCCGCCAACATTTCAGTTATTGGCAACGAGAGTTGTGGTGTATTCCATACCTCATTAGCATAACATTCTTGCTTGTGTGGTGCTATGGGATAATGAATCACCGTACCTACCTCATTCTCTGCCAAATACTTTTGGAGTTTATCTCGTAACGAGCTAGCCCCACAATCCCCTAGAGGGGAAGTGCTCGTTACTAATATAGGGAAGAGATGGTAAACATTTTCCATATCAGAAAGACGCGTTGGAAGCGTAATTAGCGGATTATTTATATTATCATAGTAATATGCTGCAATTGCTTGACGTGCTTTGAGATCCTCGTCCAAATAGCGCAATTTCACATCTAGCACCGCTGCTTGAATCTCATCCAATCGGCTATTACGACCGGTATATTTGAATACATACTTCTTCTGACTTCCATAGTTTGCTAACGCACGGATAGCAGCCGCCAACTCATCATCATCTGTAGTAACAGCACCGCCGTCACCCAATGCGCCGAGGTTTTTACCAGGGTAGAATGAATGCCCTGCCGCATCACCAAGCGAACCAGTTCGCTTGTATTCTTTCCTCATAGCCTCATCGCCTTTTCGCCTTTTCGCCTCAATCGCACATCCATGCGCTTGAGCATTATCTTCAATAAGTTTCAACCCATATTTTTCGCACAAACTTTTAATTTTAGCGGTATAAGCCAAACGTCCGTACAAGTGCACAATACAGATCGCTTTGGTCCTATCTGTGATATGCTCCTCAATGAGGGTATCATCTATCTGCAAAGTTTCTGGATTGGGTTCTACCAATACTGGAACGAGGTTATTCTCGGTAATAGCCAAGATAGTAGCAATATAGGTGTTAGCGGGTACAATCACCTCATCACCGGGTTGCATCACTCCCAATTCGATATAGGCACGGAAAATCCAGATTAGGGCATCTAAGCCATTGGCACAACCAATGCAATGCTTGCTGCCAATATACTCGGCATAATGTTTCTCAAACTGTTCGTTCTCCTTGCCCTGCAAGTACCAACCACTATCTACTACACGAAGTACTGCCTCGTGAATCTCCTCGGCATACTTAGCAGTAACGTTTTTTAATGATAAAAATGGAACTACCATATAACTACTTTATCAATTTATTGTTTACAAACTTAACAAATGGTTTTTGAACTATCTCATATAATAGGATAGAACCAATCAAACAAAATACAAAAGTGAATGTAATCCTAATAATGTTATAGTCATACCCTATTATAGAAACAAACTTAGTTCCTAATTTCCAGCAAAAAAAATGGATCAAGAAAAAAGCATAAGATATTTTGCTTAAATAACTTAGTATCTTCAAATTTCCCAACTTTGGCATTTTTAGATATCCTAATGGAAATAACATCAACAAAAAACACGGCAAAACCAACATATTCAGCAACATATAATCTTGAACATCTTTAACGTGCTGAATAAATGACACTCCCACAATTAACATCAATACAGATATTAATAAAACTCCTTTACTGCGTAAAAATTTTAATATTTTATTTTCAAAATTTATATTGATATCTGCGATAAGTAAACCACAAGTAAACTCTACTATGCGATAAAAAGGATTATCATACACACTATAAGCATCAAAACGATTAGATATAATTGAAGCCCAAATATCAACGAAAACAAGAATTAGTAACGCTATAACCTTACTGCGTAAACTCATATACTTACAAATAGATTGTAAAAATGGATATATTAGATATGCTAACATGATGCATGAAATAAACCATGTTCCGCCATTATGTGTTACCCCAAATAGAGATGCAAAAGTAGACTGTAAACAAAGCACCTCTATTGGGAGTAATAATATATTGTCAAGGAGTGTTTCATTGCCTATTAATAGCACATATAGTATAGCAACAAAATAATACAACGGCAAAACACCTAACATGCGTTTAATATAAAATTTTACGAGATTATGTTTCTCTATAATTTCTTGATTTCCATACACCAATTGCAATGAATAACCTGACAACAAGAAAAATCCTGTCATTGCCAATGCACCTACAGAAATAAAATCCGTAAAGAAGGAATAACTACAATCAAAATGCATCCATGAATGAAACATGACAACCAATACTGCCAATGCGATTCGAAATATGTCAAGTCCAATCCTGTAAGAAACTCTATTTTTGTTTTTTTGCTCCATTACTTTATTATTCATATAACAACAGAACGAGAGAGATTCCTTTTTTTTCTTCTTTAAAATCCACTATACTCTCAAGCGTAGGTGATTCTTCACTATCCTTATCTACTTCTATGCGGTCGTTACGCTATATAACGAAGGAAGAACGGCATTCATAACTATTTATTAAGATATTGTCCTATCCTAAATTTGTTATAGTTTACCATATTTCCATAAGAGTCTCTCATTGATTTGATAATTATATATCCATCCGCACATTTAACCCATAAACCTTCATTATCAATATTTAAAATGCGTCCTATATGAGTTTTTACTGTAGATGGTTGAAAATCCACATCAGTAACTAACATTTTTTCTCCTTTATATTCAAAATATGGTAATGGATATGGCATAACTAGGGCTCTAAAAAATGCCTTTTGATAATCTATCTTTTTGGTAAAATCTATTTGGCAATCTTTTCCTGTTCTTTTCCCAACCCATGAAGCCTTTGATTTATCTTGCCTCATGGGTACAATACTTCCATTAACAAAATCAGTCAACACAGATGAGATTATATTTCGAACATGATTGTTAAAAATTTCCATATACTCTCGAGCATTAGTCTTAAAATCATTTTCCACAGAATATTGGTAGATGATCGGTCCATCATCTATAAATTCATTCATTAGGTGAATTGTAAGACCTATATGAGATTCATTATTCAAGATAGCCCATACCGTAGAATGTATCCCTCGATAAGCAGGCAACAATGAATAATGAATATTTATGCATGTATTTTTATTCAACACTTCTATTGGAACTATTGGTTTATAGCCTGCAAAAAGAAGTAATTCATTCTCATATGTTGCTATATCAAAGTCTGCTATATTCTTAGCTACTGACAATACTTCCAAATCTTTAGAAACCACATATACAGGCAACTTAAAACACTGCAGTCCCTTCAGAACTGCTATTGTTCCCCATCCATCTCCCAATACTATTACTCGTTGATAATAATTCATAATTATATTTTCAATTCGTAAAAATCATATACTATTGCCCGACCACCAAATTCTTGCTTTTGAGTAATCAATCCTTCATTCAATATCCATCCTTCATTTTCTGTTGATATACCAAAATCAAAATACTCAATATTCGCATATTGCTGGTTTATCAAATAATCCATTACTATATCTAATGCTCCGTATTGACGTCCTTCTTCTGAATTTGCAATATACTGAGCATGAACCACATTGAGTGTTATATATACAATTACTCCTGCTAGTATCTTATCATCTGCATATGCTGCATATAGTTTAATATTTTCAGGAAATTTGGAAGCCAACAACAACATTTCAGCAGCAGTATGTACTGGTTTAGTATTATGATGAATTTCCAACACCTCCGCTACCAACGACATATATGATTCATAATCATTTGATTCTTTAACGACAATTCCAAACTTCTGTGCTTTCTTCACTCCCCTTCGGCGTCTCTCTGAAAATTTAATTTTATCTAATTGAAATATCGTAGTTGCTACATCTCTACATATTAACTGCGAACCTTCTCGGAACAAAGCGTATAAGTCCTCGTCAGAAGGATAGGTGTGGTATATACTTGGAATACGTTTATATATCAATCGTTTTAAAGCATTCTCAACTAAATATTTTTTTAACATTTGAACAATATGCAGCATTGATTGTACAGTCATTGAACGCCCCATAATTATTCCACCATATGTTAATCCTCCATGTGATCGTAGTTCCTCTTCATGTAATGATGCTGGTAGTAGTGCCACTAACACATCATCATTATAAAACATTAAAGAATGATCTACAAACCTATCAGCATGATAATCCATGTAATCACGCTTAAGCATAAACGTGCCATTTTTTGAAGTTTCAACAAAGGAATCCCATTGCTCTTTCTGTTGCTGAGTATATTTTATTACTTTAAACATTTTTATATGCTATAAACTCTTTATAATCTCTGATATAATCTGATGCTTCATAATGTTCACTTGCTAAACATAGACATACTGAACCCGAAGAAAAGTCATCCAAATCACGCCAAATACCCGGAACAATCAAAAGCCCAACATATGGGCGCTTTAGATCATATACAACTTTTTCTTTTCCATCGTCTAATGTTACCGAAAAGGACCCGTTTGCTGCAACCAACAATTGATAAAGTGCTTTATGTGCGTGAGCACCACGAGACTCACCTCCTGGCACATCATACAAATAATACACTCGGTTGATATCAAATGGTACATCTCCATTCGCCTCTATAACAGTTAGATTACCGCGAGGATCTGATATTTTTCGCAAATCTATAAGTTTGCAATCATGTATAGTAGTTTGTTGCATAGCCTTATCCCTCAAAAGTTATTTTAAAGTTATTCTTTGGACGAAGCAATCCTGGCAATATATTTTGATTAAAACCCATATCAGTAAGCGAATTCTCCACCTCAAAACATTGCTCAAAACCGCCAAATACTACATAACGTTGGTTTTCACCAAAGAAAATTTGTGTCTTATAACGACCTGCATTAATTGTATATGGATCAACCTTAAACTCTACAGTATAGATACCTTTTTTTGAATCTTTTTCACCAATTTGACCTAATGTTTGTCCGACTTGAAAAACAGAAATATCATCCATAGTGCAAACCAACATATTCGCATCTAACATAGCATTATCTTTGTAACACATAAACTTCAAACGGAAAAGAACACCCGTTTCGATTGTTATTTGTTTTGATCTATCCAATGGAAGAATCTCAAAAGACTTAATGCGAATCACATCATTGCCAGGAGCCATTGACAAATCATCGAAATACTGATTTTCAGTACTACCACCATCGCCAATATAATAATCTACAGTATCGTTAATACCCCCAATATACTTCACAACACCATTCTCTAGCAGCAAACCAGACTTACAAAGACTCTTCACACTCGCCATATTATGACTCACGAACAGCACGGTTCTTCCTTCGCCTTTGCTAACATCTTGCATTTTACCGATGGCCTTCTTTTGGAACTCGGCATCGCCGACAGCCAACACCTCATCTACGACCAAGATTTCAGGGTCAAGGTGCGCTGCCACAGCGAAACCTAAACGGACAGTCATGCCGCTACTATAGCGCTTCACAGGGGTATCAATATATCTTTCACAACCCGAAAAAGCAATAATTTCATCTAACTTTGAATCTATTTCATGCTTTTTCATGCCTAAGATAGCACCATTCATGTAGATATTCTCACGTCCTGTCATTTCGTAGTGGAAACCCGTACCGACCTCCAAGAGCGAAGCGATACGACCGCGAGCGCGGATAGAGCCCACGGTAGGACCAGTGACCTTGCTCAATAGTTTCAACAAGGTAGATTTACCCGCACCGTTCTTGCCGATGATGCCGACGACATCACCTTGCTCGACCTTGAAGTCAATATCGCGCAACGCCCAAACATAGTCGGAGTCGGCTTTCTGGGTGCGGTCATTGACCGAACCAATCTTCAGGTATGGATCCTCCTTGCGCAATACTGCCGTCTGCCACCAGCGGTTAAGATCGTGACTGATAGTACCCGTGGAAACCAAACCCAAACGGTACTGCTTGCCTACATGATTAAATTCTATTGCTGTAGCCATTGTATGTATATTTTTATCTCCTTGCCCTATTGGGCAGAAATCTTATTAATCTTACTTTAGTTCATTTCACTCACTCGCGGTTCTCCGAAATAAATTGCCACCGCTAGCACTCGCTCCGCTCGTCCGCTTAATCTTAATAACGAAGACTTCAGTCCTTTTTATATTCCTTTAGGCTTATTGGACATAAACCATCATTAAAATCATACGCCCCAAAGTTAATCAGCCAACCAAGTTCCTTATTACACAATCGCAAATAGGTTCGCAATTGCTTAAAATGAATCGGCAAAAGCGCTTCGACCGATTTAAGTTCTACAATAACGCGATCCTCTACAATAATATCCAATCGCATCGCATTTTCTTCTATCAATACCCCCTTGTAGTACACCTCAACTGGCATTTCCGATGCAATACTCAACCCTCTATCCTCAAGTTCATGTTTCAACGCTTTATGATATATCGATTCCAATAATCCAGGACCAAGAGTATTGTATACCTCCATCGCTGCTCCACGGATATGGAATGATATTTCACGATCTGTCATATATCTTTATTGTTTAAGATTCAGCGGTTGCATTTTGGGCTTCCAAAATGCAGAGCGGTGGCAATTAATTTCGGAGAACTTTATGCCTCTTGCTCGCAAGATAAACCTTAGAAATTGAGATTTTAATAGATTTCTCGAGCGTAGCGAGTAGGAAGAATAACTCCAACCACACATTTCGGCGGCAAAGGTAGTAAAAATTTCTGACATGAGCAAAAAAATAACCAAGAAAATTTACACAACCTATTTTTTAAGACAAGAACAACCCTATTTTCAGGGGACACACAGCAAAAAATGAGAACTATATATCATCCACTTTTATAATCCGCTCGATGTTTTTGACACTTTTCTATGAAGAAATTTGTTTTTATCAAAAAAAATCACTAACTTTGCAGCCGTTTTTGAACACCTAATGCTCAATCATGCGTATCGCTTTTACTACCAAACTACCCCACGAAGGATTCGCTCGGCTAAGCGAACATGCATTGTATGCCCCTCTATCCGAAGCAGAGGTGTTAGTAAGTACCTTCGATAAGCCCGTAACACGCGAGATGATTATGTCGGCACCCAACCTCAAACTGGTAGCAAACTTCGGTGTGGGTTTCAATAATATTGACCTCCATACATGTCGCGAACGCGGTATTCGCGTCACCAACACCCCCAACCCAGTCATCGAGCCCACAGCCGAACTGGCTTTCGCTCTCATGCACGACATAGCTCGCCGCACCGCCGAGTTCGACCGCAAACTCCGAGCAGGCAAAGCAGAACCCTTTGGTGTGATGAACAACCTCAGCCATTCGCTCTATGGCAAGACCTTAGGTATCATCGGCATGGGGCGCATCGGACAGGCATTGGCGCGCCGCGCCGTGGCCAGCGGCATGCGCGTCATATACAACAATCGTCGTCCATTGGGCGAGATAGATTTGGGTTCTGGAAGCCAGAAACCGGAAGCCATACAATATGTTTCGAAAGAGGAACTCCTCCAGACTGCAGATTTTGTAAGTCTTAACCTACCCTACACACCCGATGTAAAGCACCTGATAGGCGCAGCAGAGCTGAAGATGATGAAGCAAAGTGCGTATCTCATCAATACCGCGCGCGGCGCGCATATAGATGAAGAGGCATTGGTGAAAGCACTCAAAACGGGTGAGATTGCGGGTGCAGCGATGGATGTGTATGAGCACGAGCCACAGATTCACCCCGAACTGCTTGAAATGGATAATGTGGTGCTCTCACCCCACACGGGTACAGGCACATGGGAAGGACGCATCGCCATGTGCGAGAATGTCTGCGATAATATCCTCGCGTGGGAAAACAACGAAATAGATAAAATGAATATAGTACTATGAATATTACAGAAAGATTTTTGAAGTATGTAAGTTTTTGCACTACTTCTGATGAGCAAACCAACATGACGCCCTCTACTCCTGGGCAAATGGAGTTTGCAAAGTACCTCGCTGCTGAACTCAAAGAGATTGGTATGCAAGAGGTGACATTGGACGACAACGGCTATGTGATGGCTACCCTGCCTGCTAACGCAGAAGGCAAGCCTACCATCGGTTTTATCGCTCATATGGACACTGCGCCAGATGCCAGCGGCAAGAATGTGAAAGCACGCATTGTGGAGAACTACGACGGCAATGACATCGTGCTCAATGCAGAGAAAAACATCGTCTTTGAAGTATCCAAATACCCTGAGATACTTGACTACAAAGGGCAAGACATTATCGTGACTGACGGAACTACCCTGCTCGGCGCAGACGACAAAGCGGGATTGGCAGAGATTGTAACCGCATGCGAGTACCTGATTCAACACCCTGAGATAAAGCACGGTAAGATTCGTGTGGGCTTTACGCCAGACGAGGAGATTGGTCAGGGTGCGGACCACTTTGATGTTAAAAAATTCGGTTGTGACTTCGCCTATACCATGGACGGCGGCGCAGTGGGCGAACTCGAATACGAAAACTTCAACGCAGCGGGCTGCAAAGTGAAAGTACATGGTGTGAATGTACATCCTGGTTATGGCTACCACAAGATGATCAACTCCATGCGTATTGCCAACCATTTTGCGACGATGTTGCCTCGTTGGGAGACCCCAGAACACACACAAGGCTACGAGGGATTCTACCACCTCATCGTTATGAACGGAAGCGTGGAGGAGACCACCCTACAATACATCATCCGCGATCATGACCGTGCTCGCTTTGAGAGCCGCAAACGCGAAATCGAGCACCTCGCACGCAAAATTAACCAAGAGTATGGCGAGGGTACTGTGGAAGTGGAAATCCGCGACCAATACTACAACATGCGCGAGATGGTGGAACCCGTAATGCATATCGTAACCCTCGTAGAGGAAGCGATGAAGGAGGTAGGCGTTACACCTAAAGTACAACCAATCCGTGGCGGTACAGACGGCGCACGCCTCTCGTTTGAAGGACTACCCTGCCCTAATATCTTCGCGGGTGGCGTGAACTTCCACAGCCGATATGAGTATCTCCCTATCCCATCCATGGAAAAGGCAATGCAGGTGATACTGCAAATCGTACAAAAAGCGTGATTATTTAAGATAAATTCCCACATATATCACGGATTAACACGAATTATAACGAAATAAAATCCATGATAATCAGTGTTATCAGTGGGAAATAAAATAGATTAAAGTTTAAAGGCGAGAATATATGAAAACTACTCCATTTACAGACATCCATATTGCTCTCGGAGCGAAGATGGCAGATTTTGCGGGCTTTAATATGCCAATCCAATACCCTACGGGTATCAACCAAGAACACATAATCGTGCGCGAAGGTGTAGGTGTGTTCGATGTGAGCCACATGGGCGAATTTTGGGTAAAAGGCGAGAAAGCACTCGACTTCTTGCAATACATCACCACCAACGATGTGAGCAAACTCGAAGCAGGTAAAGCACAATACACCTGTTTCCCCAATGGCAAAGGTGGTATCGTGGATGACCTTATCATCTATAAATATAGTACTACCAAATATTTGCTCGTAGTGAACGCAGGCAATATCGACAAAGACTGGGCATGGGTGAACGAGCACAACACCTTCGGTGTACAACTGGAGAACGCCAGCGACCGCTATGGTCAATTGGCAGTGCAAGGACCTAAAGCCACTGAGATGTTGCAACTACTCACAGATGCAGATTTAAGTGCGATTCCTTATTACGCGTTCCGCGAGTGGTCATTCGCAGGCGTACAAGGCGTAATCCTCAGCAATACTGGCTATACGGGTGCAGGTGGATTTGAGTTGTATTTCCCAAAAGAGCATAGCAAACAGATATGGGATGCGCTCTTTGAAGTGGGCAAAGACTTTGGTTTGGCACCTATCGGATTGGGCGCACGCGATAGTTTGCGTCTGGAAAAATGGTATTGCCTCTATGGTCATGATATAGATGACACCACCTCGCCATTGGAGGCTGGACTGGGTTGGATCACCAAGTTCGATGCCAAGGACTTTATCGACAAAGACTATTTGCTCAAGCAAAAAGCAGAAGGCGTACAACGCAAGTTGGTGCACTTTGAGTGCCAAGAGCGTGCAATCCCACGCTGTGGCTATGAGCTCTGTGATGCAGAGGGCAACACCATCGGCAATGTGACCAGCGGTATCATGCTGCCAACCACCAAAGTGGGAATAGGTATGGGCTATGTGAAGACCGCTTTCGCCAAGAAAGAGACCATCATTTATATCAAGATTCGCGAGAAACTGGTTCCTGCCAAGATTGTATAACACGGGGCAAGGGACCACAGCTGAATGACACAACTATTCATCATACTATTCGCCTATTTTGTTCAGTTTACGGACAAGATGGGTAGTAATCGTGTTGCGTTAAGCGATATTGCGTTAGAAAAACGCACAACACGCGGCATAGCCATTGACTCGCTGGACTATGCCGTATCGCCTATATACATAGATAGTTTGCGCCAAACAGGTAGTCGTATCTACCATACCTCGCGCTGGATGAATGGTGCCACCATCGAGACCGATAGCAATACGATTCAATTCATCGCCCAATGGTCATTCGTGGATACAGTATATGTAACGAGGCGAGAGGTGAAAGGTGAAAGGCAAGAGGCGAAAGGCGAAAGGCAAGAGGTGAAAGGTGAGAGGCGAGAGGCGAAAGGCGAAAGGCAAGAAAGCACATGGCTATCCGATCCGCAGACAGAACAACTCCACCTGCACCTACTCCACGAAGCGGGATTTCATGGGCAAGGAGTGACGATGGCTGTCGTGGACGGTGGATTTCAGAATGTCAATACACTCAGTGCCTTTGATGCTGTACGCGAACAGATACGCGGCATCTACGACACCACCGACGACACCGACAGCGTGACTGGCACCACAGGCAATCATGGCGTGAAATGCTTTGGCACCATTGCCGCCATCACGCCCGAATACCAAGGGGCTGCCACCGCAGCACAATACTACCTCATTCGCAGCGAAGAAAACGCTACTGAAAGCCCAAAAGAAATGGATAACTGGGTTGCAGCCATTGAGTTGGCCGACTCATTGGGCGTAGATATAGCCTCCACCTCTTTGGGATATGCTATGTTTGATGATGACTGTTTTACCCTATCCTATTCTGACATGGATGGCAAAAGTACGCGTAGTAGCCGCGCCGCTACCATTGCCAGCAGAAAAGGCATGTTGCTGGTAGTAGCAGCAGGCAATGAGGGCAACAAAGCATGGCACTATATTGCTTCGCCAGCCGATGCCGATAGCATACTCACTGTAGGCGCAGTGGATGTGCAAGATAGTATTGCAGGCTTCTCATCATGGGGACCTACTGCAGATGGACGCGTGAAGCCCGAAGTGTGTGCCAGAGGACATCAAACAGCACTCATCAACCCCATTGACAACACCGTGCAATATAGCAATGGTACCAGTTTTGCTTGTCCAATCATAGCTGGCATGGCTGCCTGCCTATGGTCTGCCCTACCCAACGCAAGCAATATGGAAATACGCGAGCGCATCATCGCATCTGCCAACCGATACAAAGAACCACACCCACAATATGGATATGGCATACCCGATGCGTGGAAAGCATACGAACAAACAACAGACATCGAAGCAATACAAAGAGTCGATATACCACAAGCACGAAAAGTGCTAATCAATGGCGTGCTGTGGATATTGCATAACGGTAAGAGATACGATGTGATGGGGAGAAGAGGCGAGGAGGCGATGAGGCGATGAGGCGAGAGGCGAGAGGTAAGGAATAAAAAAAGGGTAAGCTGACTACATCGCACCGCTACAACCTCTTACCCTTGCTTCGGTCAAGACCTGGGGGAGTTCAGAGGGAGCTGGTCGTGTAGGACTTACCCTAAGACGCTGCAAAGGTACTGCTTTTTTCTCAAACTACCAAATTTTTAATGCATTTTGCTTGAAAAATTCATAAAAAATAGAATTATTCACGCTTTGCCCTTCGATCCTAACGAAGGACAAGGAGAGTTGTTGCAATTGCTCGCCCAGTTCATTATCTCCAAAAAAGAGCAAAAAGCCTTTGTTCTGCGCGGCTATGCAGGTACAGGTAAAACCAGTATCATGGCAGCTCTGGTCAAAGCATTGGGCGAACTGAAGCAACCCGTAGTACTACTCGCTCCCACAGGGCGTGCCGCCAAAGTGCTGTCACGCTACGCCAAAGCACCCGCCTACACCATTCACAAATACATCTATCGCCAAGACAAATTGGGCGCAGAAGCCTTCTCCCTATCATTCAATCCACATCACCACACCCTATTCATCATAGACGAGGCATCTATGATATCCAGCGAACGCGACAATGCCACCTTTGGCACAGGAGTGTTGCTCAACGACTTGATCAAATATGTGTATTCGGGCGAAGGTTGCAGCATGTTGCTATTGGGCGATGATGCCCAATTGCCTCCCGTAGGCAGCGAAGTATCCCCTGCCTTGGATGTAGATTATCTATTAGGATATGGCTTGGATGTGATGTCTCATACGCTCACTCAGGTAGCTCGCCAAGCATTGGATAGCGGTATATTGCTCAACGCGACCCATATCCGTAATCGCATTGCCACATCTCCTCACGGACCACTCTCCTACCAATTCTCTGCGGATTTTCAATCCTTTGACGGAAGCGAATTCTTGGAATTATTGGAGCGATCTTACCGCGAAGTAGGCATGGAGGATACTATCATACTCACTCGCACTAACAAACGCACCAATTTATATAATCAAGGAACACGCGCACGCGTACTATGGAAAGAAGATGCTGTGTCGGCAGGCGACAGACTGATGATTAGCAAAAACAATTATTTTTGGACCAAAGACTATGATGATATTCCTTTTCTTGCCAATGGCGATATGATGGAAATTGTACGCCTGCGTAACCAACGAGAGATGTATGGTTTTCAGTTTGCAGACGCTTCACTGCGTGCCATAGACTACGATTGGGAAATAGATGTGGTAGTATGGTTGGACACCCTAACAACCGACTCGCCAGAGGTAAATCATCAGCTGCATAGGCAACTCTTTGAACGCATCAGTGAAGACTATCCCGAACTGCAACGCAATCGCAAGAAACTGATAGAAACCATCTATGAATCACCCTATTACAATGCTTTGCAAGTTCGTTTCGCCTACGCTGTCACCTGCCACAAAGCACAAGGTGGACAATGGAAACGCGTATTCATTGACACGGGTAATATCGCTCCTGAAGAACAAGACAAAAACTATTTCCGTTGGCTCTACACTGCCATTACGCGTGCCACCGAACAAGTGTACTTATTAACAAATATTGCAAAAAATAAATAAACATTTGTTTATTTGCAAAAAATGTTGTACCTTTGCAGGCTTTTATGGCTATTTATATCAATGTTATTATGAAAAAATCGTGTACTCATTTTTTAGTAGCGTGTATCGCTTTAGGAAGTTTGTTTTTGAATAGTTGCATCGAAAAAGATGTCGATTTGACAAATATTGATGGTACAACTTCTGTGCAAACCTCATTGGCATTGCCCGTAGGATCAATGCAGTTCAAGTTTAGTGACTTTATTGGAGAGAATGCCATTCCACAACTATCAATAGACGATAAGGGACGGTATGTCTATACCGATACTATGTACACCAGTGGCGATTATCACCCCGTTGATTTGAGTGCTTTAATCACGCACGCTAACGATCGTTGGAATATCAACGAAGAGAAGCAACAGATATTCACCCAATTGGAAACGAATTTTCCCGGATTGGAACAAACGCTCAAAATGTTCATTCCTGGATTTACCGGATATAATTCTATTGACACTATTCCAGTAGAGAAAATTATCACATCCCTTAATTTTCTCGGGAAACAACTTGATGGGTTGGCTTTTGATTTGGAGTTTCCGATTGAGATTGACTTGTCGCAGTTGAATAATGATTTTAATTATCAACGCGTAGATAGCATTCTGGTGGATGTAGCGCACTTTACCTCTATTTTTAAGGTAGAGAATTTTGATTTGTATTGGGAAAACATCAAAGGTGTCGAATTGGTACTCTCAGATAACTTCCGTGGTATCGGACCTGTCGTACCATTAGATATCAAAGACAAGAATTTTTATCAACCATTGTCCCTTGACTTGCAAGATTTTCACCTTGTATTGATGAAAGACCCACAAGCAGAATCCAGTGGGGATAACATCGTAGATAGTATCGCATTGAAGATTCGCTTCAAGATAGAACTGACTAAGGATTTGGCAATTGATGGTAATCGATATATCGGCTATGACTTTAAAGTAGATTTGATTGACTACGACGCGATGTACGGTTATTTTGCAGCATACAACTTAATGCGCGACACCCAACACCAAACGCCCCTTACAAGTCTATGGGCTGGTTGGGAATGGTTTGAGAACTGGCTACTGCCTGTGAGCGAACCCATTGTGCATGTAGAAGTAGAACACTCGTTGGGTCTGCCTATGGTGGCACATTTAGACTATCTATATGTAGAGTCCAAAGATGGCGAACGCAGAGATGCCACATTTGATGAAGCAAAGCAAGAAAAGAGTAAAATCATACACATTCCTTCACAAATAGCGATGAACGACTCATTGGAAAAGCGTGCGCATACGCATTTGCAATTGGATTATACGGACACTTTGGGTAATATAGACACACTCTTTACAATTACTCCCCACACCTTGTCTTACTCCTTTTCCGTAGCTGCCGATTCCACTTCGGATATAAAGCAATACCGCATCACAGACAACACGGATATTAACTTAGCTACCACCATCCGAATACCTTTTGCATTCAACGAGGGTGTACAATTGTCGTATAGCGACACATTATCTGAGATAGCCATCTCGGAGTTCAGTCTGGACTCGCTATTGCAATCACTACCAATAGAGGAAGATAGTTTAGCATTGACATTGAAGCTATATATGGTGGTTGAAAACGGCATACCATTTGAGGTAGCATGCAACTTCATGTTCTTAGACGAGAATAATGATGTCGTGACCTTGAGCAAAATGACAGATTCCGTTGCTACACTGAAATTGGATTACCCAACAGTAATAGCATCGAAGGTGACAGAACCCAGTATCAATCACATTTCATTGGAGCTGGACGATGATGATTTCGATTTGTTAGCCTCCGTTCGTTCTATTGTCTTTACTGCTGCTTTGGGCAATAATCTGGACGCGGTTGAATTGAACCCAGACATTACTGTGAATGTCAAGTTGGGCGTTGCAGCCGATGTAAAAGCGATTATTGATTTATCTGAACTCTTTTAATTGAACAAATATGAAGAACTCTTTACGCGGATTAATCGTACTTCTAATGTTGGCTATGACCACTTCGTTTGGTCAAGCCCAGCAGGTAAACACGCTATATTTCTTGGAGAACGCTCCTATGCGTCACATTATCAACCCTGCATTTCAGCCTGTTAGTAATTTCTATATGACCTTTCCTGCCATAGGTTACACGAGTTTGTGGGTGGGCAACAACAGTCTGAACATGAAGGATCTCGTATTTAATCACAATGGCAAAACCATCACTGCGTTGCATCCCGATGTAGAAGGACAGTTGTGGAATAAGTTGCCCAAAATGATTACCGTTGATGCTGATTTGCACATCAATCTGTTCAGTTTTGGATGGCGTATTCGCAAAAACGGCTATGCGCATTTCAACATCTCAGAACGCATTATCGCAGGAGCAGGAATACCCAAGGCAACACTCGGTCCGCTATTCCAGCAAGATTTAACGACATTGGATTTGACATCCCTCAATGCTTCCCTTTCGGCATATACCGATATTGCACTGGGGTATTCACACCGCATCAATGACCAATGGACAGTGGGTGGAAAACTGAAGGTGTTATTGGGTCAAACACATATCAACGGAAACTTCAGCAAACTGCTACTAAATACCTCGGAAGAGTTAGCAACTCTTACTGGTGTAGGTACTATACAACAAGCAGGTATTATCAAATCCCTCATCGCTGGCGAAGAACTGAAAAGCGACATGTCTGACATCTGGAAATACCTCATTCCTGCTGGTTATGGTGGCGCTGTGGATTTGGGTGTTACCTACAAACCTATCAAGCACTTGCAAATAACAGCAGCAGTAACCGATTTGGGTATGATTCACTGGCAGAGCGGCAGCGTTGGAGCATTGAAAATAGATACTACCTTTAGCGGTTTTGGTGACTTTGAATACGACGATTATTATTACAACGATGCGTTCCAAACAGATAGTTTGATAGAAGACATCAAGAATGATTTGGAGCAATATGGCAATTCGGTGCAGATAGAGAATATAGTGGATAAAGCATTCAATCGTATGCTGAATGCAAGTATCAACATTGGTATAGATGCCAATGTATGGAATAATCGTATTGGTCTGGGTGTTTATTCACGCACACGATTCCACAATAATTATGTTAGCGAAGAAATCACCTTAGGTGCTGCGTTTCGCCCATGCAACTGGTTTAACTTGGCAGCGTCGTATTCGTTCCTCAATGGCAATTGGAGCAACATGGGTGTAGCTCTTTCTCTCGCGCCTTACGATGTTTTTATGCTGACCATTGCCGCAGACTATGTTCCATTGAGTTTTGTGCATTATCCTACATCTGACTACAACATTCCACTGCCTTATGGCACCAATGGTTTCAATCTGTCGATTGGTTTTGCAATCGTAGCAGGCACCAACCAGAAAAGAAAACATATGGATAAAGACCACGATGGAGTATTTGATGTGATTGATGCATGTCTTCATACGCCAGAGAACATCAATGTGGACCTTGTTGGTTGTCCGTTGGATTCGGATGGCGATGGCATAGCCGATTACATGGATGAATGTCCTAATACACCTTCTCGTGCATATGGTCTGATTGACTCTGTCGGCTGTCCTTTGGATAATGACTTAGACGGTGTGAAGGATTATATGGACGATTGTCCTAACACAACTCCCGAAGCCCGTAATTTTGTTGATGAAAAGGGCTGTATCGTTGATACGGATGGTGATGGTGTAGATGATTACATCGACCTTTGCCCTGGTACTCCTGCCGCTGCGTATGCTTATTTGGATGAATATGGCTGTCCATTGGATACAGATAACGACGATGTACCAGATTACATGGACCAATGTTCTAACACCCCAGCAGAAGCCTATGGCAAAGTAGATCAATATGGTTGTCCTATTGACACGGACAAGGACGGCGTAGTAGATTATCTGGACCAATGTCCTAACACACCTGCAGTAGCACGCAACCATGTGGATGAAGTGGGATGTACATTGGACACAGATGGTGATGGTGTATATGACTATGAAGACCTTTGCCCTACAATCGCAGGCGAAAAGAGCACATCGGGTTGCCCTGAGGTAAAACGCGAAGTAAAAACCATTCTGACCAAAGCCATGCAGGGTATTCAATTTGAAAACGGAAAGGCTACTATCAAGCCTAGTTCATACAAGATTCTTGACCAAGTGGCAAAAGTATTCATTGACAATCCTACATACATCATAGAAATTCAAGGACATACAGATAATGTAGGTAATTATCAATACAATGTGGACCTGTCCGAAAAGCGCGCTCAATCGGTGCGTGATTATCTCATCAAACACGGCGTATCGGCTGCCCGCATGACGGCTCATGGCTACGGTCCTGATAAACCTATTGCTGATAACAATACTAAGCAAGGTAGAACACTCAACCGTCGCGTAGAATTTAAGATTACATTTGAAGAAACCAAGTACATTGATTAATACATAAAAATATATAATTCATTATCAATACAACATTATGGGAAGAGCGTTTGAATATCGCAAAGCGACTAAAATGAAGCGTTGGGGTCACATGGCCCGAGTATTTACAAAGTTAGGCAAAGAAATCACCATGGCTGCACGCGATGGTGGTCCAGATCCTGATAGCAACCCTCGTCTTCGTACATTGATGCAACAATGTAAGAAAGAGAACATGCCTAAGGAAAACATCGAGCGCGCTATCAAGAAAGCAACCGACAAATCCTCTGAGGGTTACAAGGAGATTTGCTACGAAGGATATGGTCCTCACGGTGTGGCAATCTTCGTTGAGACTGCTACAGACAACAACATGCGTACAGTGGCTAATATCCGCAGCTACTTTACCAAACATGGTGGTAGCCTCGGTACACAAGGCTGCTTGCAATTCCTTTTTGACCGCAAGGCTTGCTTCACCGTTTCGGCAAAAGAAGGTATTGACTTGGACGAACTAGAGTTGGAATTGATTGACTTTGGTGTGGAAGAACTCGGTCACGACGAGGAAGAAGGCACTATCGTTATCTACGGCGACTTCAACCAATACTCACAAATGCAAAAGTACCTCGAAGACAATGGTTTTGATATCCAGTCTTGCGAGTTTGTGCGTATTCCTAATGACACCAAGACCCTCAGTGACGAAGAGATGGAGAGCGTACAAAAACTCATCGACCGTATCGAAGAGGACGAGGATGTTCAAAATGTATTTACCAATATAGGTTAAAGGTTAGAGGTTAAAGGCTGGAATATGAGTGAAGCTATTAATCAACTGGATCTTGCAGGTGTAGAGAGCATCAGGGAACATTTCTCCCTGACGCCTCTGCAAATGCAACAATTCGCGGCATTAGGTGCTTTGTACCGAGAATGGAATGCGAAAATCAATGTCATTTCGCGCAAAGATATTGACAATCTATACCCCCATCATATCCTCCACTCGTTGGCTATTGCCAAAGTGCTGAATTTCCAACCGGGCACTACCCTACTCGATGTAGGTACAGGCGGTGGATTCCCAGGTATTCCGTTGGCAATATTGTTTCCACAATGCCAATTTACTTTGATTGATAGCATCGGTAAGAAAATCAAAGTCGCCAGCGAGATTGCCAAAGCCATTGGGCTAAGCAATGTCACCTGTATCCAAGAGCGTGCCGAGATGGAGCGTGGCAAGTTCGATTTCATTATCAGCCGTGCGGTGATGCCATTAGGCGATCTGGTCAAACTCATCCGCAAGAATGTGAGCAATAACCACCAAAACGCTATGCCTAACGGGCTGATGGTGCTCAAAGGGGGAAACTTAGACGGCGAGACACAGCCATACCGCAAGTATGTGGAAATCACCGATATAGCCAAAATCTTCGCAGGCGATTGGTACAAAGAGAAATCCGTAGTGTATCTGCCGCTTTAGTGTTTAGTGGGCGCCGCGCTACTGTTTAGTGTTTAGAGGATACGAGTAATGAATTTAAAAACATTTTATTTCAATCCCTATCGCGAGTGCACCTATGTACTCTCCAACGAGGCGGGTCAAGCCATCATCATTGATGCGGGTATGTATGAGGAGCGCGAGCAGCAGCGTTTTGCCGAGTATCTCACAAAGCAAAACCTACGCCCCGTTGCCCTGCTTATCACGCATGCGCACCCCGACCATGTGTGCGGCATAGACTTTTTGCAACAGACCTACAACCTCACTCCTATCATTCAACCCCAAGAGGGCATCTTGCCTCCGCTCTCCACCGACTGGCATATTGAGGTCATCACTACCCCCGGACACAAGGAGGATTGCGTTTGCTATTACCTGCCTGCTGAAAAACTGCTTTTCACGGGCGATACGCTTTTTCAAGAGTCTATTGGCAGAACCGACCTACCAGGCGGCGATATGGCAACGCTGATTCGTTCGTTGAAGAAGTTAGTCCTCTTGCCCGAAGACACGCAGGTGTATCCTGGACATGGCTACCCTACTACGATTGCCCACGAGAAGATGTATAATCCGTATCTGTAATTTCTGGTATCGGGTATTGGATATTGGGTATCGGATATTGGGTATTGGATAAAAGAGAAAGAGAGTGATTGTTGTCACTCTCTTTCTTTTTATCTACTACTATCTTCAGCGCAGCGATCTACCATCTACAGGCGCCCTGCGCCGATCTTCGAGCCACAAAGTGGCGATTTATTTCTTGAAGTAGCGGTTGTACAAGCCCTCAAATCCTTTTCCGTGACGAGCTTCGTCTTTCGCCATTTCGTGTACGGTATCATGGATAGCGTCCCAGTCCATAGCTTTTGCGCGTTTAGCGATGCGCAACTTATCGTCGCAAGCACCTGCCTCAGCCATCATGCGTTTTTCGAGGTTCTCTTTGGTGCTCCAAACTACCTCGCCGAGCAATTCTGCAAACTTAGAGCAGTGCTCTGCCTCTTCCCAAGCATAGCGCTTGAATGCCTCTGCGATTTCTGGATATCCTTCGCGATCTGCTTGGCGCGACATTGCCAAATACATACCAACCTCGGTAGCCTCACCCATGAAGTGTGCATTGAGATCTTTAATCATTTCTTCGTCAGTATCTTTAGCTACACCAATGATATGCTCGCAAGCGAATGCAATACCAGCAGACTCATCTACCTCTTTCCATGTTACAACTTGTTTACATTGTGGACAACGCTCTGGTGCAGGTGCGCCCTCGTGTACATAACCACATATTGGGCAAATAAATTTCTTTGTCATAATTCGTTTTTGTTTTTTATGGTTAAAAAATAGTTTATTCAATCATAAATACACATACAAAAATCATGCCAAGAGTGAGTGCAAAAGCTCGGATAAGATAAATAAATCTATCATTTTTGAAAATAATGCTCGTTATACTTGCGCATTTGCATTTTTTGTAGTACCTTTGCACCGTGAACCTGCGCTGGGGATGTCTGCACATCAGCGGCGAAGGGTAGCAGACATAATTAAAAGGCGTTTATTGGCGCTTGTTTTGGCTTCTTGAAAACTGGAAACTTTCACTAACCCAAAGCAAGAAAGCGGTAAATGCCCATTGGTGTGTTTAATTCGTTGTATTCTGCAACGATGAACATATCGGCGTGGGCATTCATTGTTTATTCTTGTTAGTAAGGTTTTTCCAGTACCTCAAGAAGGAGAATAAGCAAAAAGAGGTTCCACGCTTTTTCTATATTTATACCAACGGGGGCGTTTGGAGCCAACTTCCCACAAACAACAAAATTATGAAAAAATTAATTCTATTTTCTATGCTCATGACAATTTGGGTTCTTTCGTCATGTTCATCGGCTTCATTTTTAGAGGTATCTGGAGTTGGATACCAGACTCTACAAATGCAAGAAAGCAACAAAGACTTCTCCGAACAGGCAATCAAAAAAGCAGAAATTCTGGTGTATTGCTTTGTAGATAAAAATGGAGAGGTAGAAGTAATGGTCGAAAACAACAGCGATCAAATGATGACTATTGACAGAACAAAGTCTTTCTTCCAAAATCAAAATGATGTTGCCCAAATGTATTATGATCCTACGGTACAAACTAATACAACATCTGTTACTCATGGAAGCACAACAGGTGTAGGAGTTAACTTAGGTAGCGTAGCTCGTGCTGTTGGTGTTGGAGGTATTTTAGGAACAGCATTATCTGGTGTGAATGTTGGAGGTAGCAATTCTACAAGCACAACAAATGTGAATACAACTTACACCGTAGATCAACCCAAAGTATCAGTTCCTCCACATGGCAGAATCTCTATGGGAAGAACATTCCAAATGCAAGGAGTTGGTAGAAGTTTTTTACATTCTACAGTTACCGAAAGTCCGTTAGATGTGAATAATTCTTTCTCAAATTCTAACACTTACGCCGCTAGCAATATAGTTATTTCTTACTCTCTTGATAATGAAGCTACTTATCAATTTATTGAAACTCATTTGTTTGCTAATTCTTTATTAGTTGGTAAAGTACGAGAAAAAGGCAAAGTAAATGATGCATTACGAACCATCTATATGAACAAACCTGATGCACTATCACAACCTTGGTTCCTGCTTTATTTCGCATCTAAATCAACAGCAGAAAATGATAGTAAACTTCAACCATATTCATTTGTAAATTATCAATAATATTATGAAAACAAAATTAACATTCCTATTTGTAGGTATTCTTTTCGCATTATCATCTTGCAATGTGACACAAAAAATCACTGTTGTTGGTCGTCCAGGAACTACCATTTATGACACTAATGACAGAATGTTAGGAACAGTTGAAAACACAGGCAAGACTACGCTTGAAATTAGTAGAAATGATGGATATTATGCATTTTTGCAAGCACAAGCACCTGGCTCAAATATTTTAGTTCCTTTTGCCTTAGATTATCAAGACTGTCATCGTCAGTTAGGTCAAGATATTGGAACTTATACAGGATTTGGTCTTTTAATAATGACTTCTGTTTGTGGTATAACCGCTGCAGTAGCTGGCGTTCTTGGAGATGATGATATCTCACAAGGATTTGCATTAACTGCTGCAGGAGGGTTGGCAACAGGGTTAGGATTAATGTTACCATGCCTTTTAAGAGCTATCCCCGATCCTGATTTTAATTACACTGATACTCAAAAAACAAATGAGGATCTAATCAAATAAAATTTATTAACAACTTTTAAAACAACAAAATTATGAAAAAGATCAATTATTATTTTGCGATGTTGTTGATGATAACATTGCCAGTATTATTTACATCCTGCGAGAAAAAACTTTCTGACGATGCTCCTTTCGAAAAACTTATTGTCGGCAAATGGGATTGTACGAGAATGGATTGGGACATGAAATATCAAGGAGAAGAAGAAATCGGTTCTAATTACTTCGATACAGAGGATTGGACTTGGGAATTTGATGGCGAAGAAATCATAATGTATGAAGATGGAGGGGAAGATTATGAGGGAACCTATAGGTATGATATTGAAGACAATAAGTTATATACAGAATACGCGACCTACTATGAGGCTCAGTATTTCAAAATAACTACACTCAACAAGACCAAATTGGTACTTGAACTAACATATCACTATGAGGGCGTAACTGCTAAATATACATTTGTTTTCAAGCGTATATAATAACTCTTTCACTAATAAATTTCACCCTGCAAGTCATTTGATTTGCGGGGTGAGTTTTTATATTGTTATTCTTCTTGCTCGTATTCAATCGCTCTCTCGGCAAGGATTCGGTATCCCTTTGAAAACTGAAAACGGCAAGCAGACTTTCATCCTACCGCCACCCGTGAACATCAGAGTGGTAACCGAGTGGTTTCGAAAGATTCTGCATGCCTACCCCTCTCCCCCAAAAAGGATATACATAAGATACAAATAAGATATAGATAGGCTATAGTGGTCGCGAAATGGTCGCGTAGAAAGTGAGTGATTTGAGGCTTGATTACACACGAATTGTCGGCATACACAACATTTTTGCAAAAAAACATTTGCTCAATTCAAAGATTTTCAGTACCTTTGTACGCTTTTTACGAAATACATTATCATTAACCAAATAAATATGAAGCACATCTTTTTTATTCTGCTTGCCACTATCGGGCTCATCTCCTGTGGCAACACTGCGCAAAACGCTCAGAATGAAGCGAATGCGAACACACAAAACCCAATCATGCCTATCGTATTCGTAGGCGAGAACACCGAAGTTGTCCTCACCGATTACTTGCCAGCACTCACCGAAGAGGACGAAGTGGTATTCTCCACCGAGCCTTCGTATCAAGTGAGCAATGTAACGGCTGATGCCTTCACCCTCAATGGCGACCACACCCTCTCTATTCTCAGCGTGGATGTACCTGCCAAAGGATTGCACTACGATATTCCTATCGTACCACAATCGCAATACGAGGTAGGTTTGGCTACCAAATCATTCTCTGACTCTACTATCACTATCAGTGTTCTCAACAACTATGAACACCTGCAATTCCGCGTACTCTGGCAAGACACGCGCGCGAAAGAGTGTGTAGAATACGAGCAATACGGAACCGAAGCTACCATCACCATCGAACCAGCATGGCGCGAGAGCAAAGGTCGTAGTTTCGTCCGCGTATATGCATACGCCGACGGCAAACACCTCAACGACTTGCTTATCCCAATGCAAGACGGTAAAGTGGTGAACGATGTGGCAGAACTCACCCGTTTTGACGACCACGCACAAATCCTCTACTCGCTCATGATTGACCGTTTCCACAACGGCAACAAGAATAACGACTGGAAAATGAACAGCCCAGAAGTATTGGACATTGTGGACTATCAAGGTGGCGACATCAAGGGTATTCAGAAGAAAATCGAAGAGGGATTCTTCGAGGAGTTGGGCATCACCACCATTTGGATTTCGCCTATCACCCAAAACCCTTGGGATGCATGGGGTATGTATCCATTCGCTAACGGCAACAAGTACGATAGCACCAAGACCTACACCAAATTCTCTGGTTATCACGGATATTGGCCAATCTTTGCCACCACAGTGGAAAAGCGTTTCACCACCGAGCAAGAGTTGCACGACATGTTGGCTACCGCACACAAGCATGGCATGAATGTCATTCTCGACTATGTGGCAAACCACATGCACATCAACTCCCCCACCCTGCAAGAGCACCCCGACTGGCACACCGATAGTATCTTGCCTGACGGAAGACGCAACTTCGAGCTTTGGGACGAGGCACGCCTCACCACATGGTTTGATGTGCATATCCCTACCCTCGACTTGGAGCGTCCAGAGGTATGCGCACCTATGACTGACTCAGCATTGGTATGGCTGGAGAAATTCGCTTTCGATGGTTTCCGCCACGATGCTTGCAAGCATATCCCACTGAACTACTGGCGTGAGCTGGGCAAGAAAATGAAACAACGCTACCCAGATCGCCACATCTGGATGATTGGCGAGACATACGGCGACCCAGCACTCATTGGTTCGTATGTGAAGACAGGTATGCTGAACGCACAGTTTGACTTCAATATCTATCATACCGCTATTGATGTACTCGGCAAACCAGAGCAATCGCTCACCAAGATGAATAACACCATTCTGGAGTCACTGGCTGCCTACGGAGCACACCACACCATGGGTAACATCTCTGGCAACCACGACAAATGCCGTTTCATCTCATTGGCAGGCAAAGCCGTTCGTTGGGACGAGAACGACAAAGCGGCAGGTTGGGAGCGCGAGATAGGCGTAACCGCAGACGGCAACAAAGAGTTGGAAGCACATGCCTACCGTATGGCTATGCTCTTGGAGGTCATCAACTTCACTATCCCTGGTGTACCTTGCGTATATCAAGGCGATGAGTACGGCGAGGCGGGTGCTAATGACCCAGACAACCGCCATATGATGAAGTTCGATGGACTGAACAAGGAACAAGCTGCTTTCCGCGCTAAAGTACAAGAGTTGGCTCAACTCCGCCGCAACAATATGGCATTGCTCTATGGCGAGTATATCCCAGTAGAGGTGACTGACACCCTACTCCACTTCCAACGCGTATATATGGGCGATGTAGTAGATGTAGTCATTGACCTCAATGGCGAGAGCAGCATCACCGTGAACGGCGATAAAGTTTGGAGCATTTAATCCAGACGCCGGATGCCAGATATTGGCAACCGGTCTCCGGAAGCCGGCTCCCAAAAAAGCATTAACAACAACCAATAATAACAATCAACAACAATGAAGAAACTATTTTTCGCAGCGTTAGGATTGCTCTGCTTGGCATCCTGCGCAAAGCAGCCTTGCTGCCAGTTGGAGCACCCATGCTATGCATACGATGCTACCATTTACGAACTTAACACCCGTCAATTGACCGAAGAAGGTACTTTCAAAGCAGCTGAAGCAGTATTGCCAGCATTGAAAGAGATTGGCGTGGATATTATTTGGATTATGCCTATCCAAAAGATTGGCGTTTTGGAGCGCAAAGGTAGCCTTGGTAGCTACTACGCTATTACCGACTACTGCACACTCAACCCTGAGTTTGGTACACGCGCTGACTTCGAGCACTTCCTCGCTGAGGCACACAAGTTGGGCTTGAAAGTTATCCTTGACTGGGTAGCTAACCACACTGCTCCAGATAGCGAGTGGACCAAGAACGACGGCTGGCACTACCGCGACAGTTTGGGCAACCTCATGGTACAATACGACTGGACCGACATCTCTAAACTCAACTACGACAACCAAGACATGCGCGCTGCTATGAAAGAGGCTATGCACTGGTGGATGGACACTATCGGTATCGATGGTTTCCGTTGCGATGTGGCTGGCGAGGTTCCTACCGACTTCTGGAACGAGGTGATGGCTGAGCTTCGTGTGAAACACCCAGATATGTTCACATTGGCAGAGGATGAGGCAGAGGCACAAGACCTCACCGAGACTGCTTTCGACATGTACTATGGTTGGGAACTCCACCACATTATGAATGGTGTTGCTCAAGACAAAAAGACCGTAGAGGACCTCTGGGGTTATTTTGCTAAGGTGGATACTACCCTGCGCAAAGAGGCTATCCGCATGAACTTCACCTCTAACCACGATGAGAACTCATGGAGCGGTACTGAGTTCGAGCGCATGGGTGACGCTGCTAATCTCTTCGCTGCCTTCACCTATGTAGTACCAGGTATGCCTATGATCTACACTGGTCAACCAAGTGGTAACCACCATCGTTTGGCATTCTTCGAGAAGGACCTCATTGACCGCGTAGAGAACGCACCACAACACGAGATGTACAAGAAACTCAATGCATTGCGTGCAGAGAACTTCGCCTTGTGGAGCAACGAGATTGGCGCTCCTATGGTTCGCCTCGCTGCTGACAACGACAAGATCTTCGCTTGCGTTCGCCACGCTGTATGCCCAAAGAGCGGCAAGGAGAACACTGTGATTGCAGTGATGAACATGTCAGCTGAGGAGCAAGTAGTGAACCTCACTGTTGACCAATATGCTGGCGAGTACAACTGCCTCTGCGGCAAGACTATGACCATTGAGGCTCAACAAACCCTCACCCTCCAACCTTGGCAACACATGATCCTGACCAAGTAATCGTAAGTATCTAAATTACGATTCAACAAAAGAGAGTACCATTTTTTTGGTACTCTCTTCTTTTGTTCCCCTTTTCTTGTTTAACAATGACAGGAGTTTGCAAACAACAATCGCCACAGGTATATCCCGTGGCGATTGACTATCATATCTATAGCCTATAAACTATAGCCTCACTATTACTCAGCCATCAACAGCTCCATGATGGTGCAAGCTGACTTAGCCACTGGGCTACCAGGGCCGAAGATTGCAGCCACACCTGCCTTGTAGAGGTAATCATAGTCTTGCGCTGGGATTACACCACCAGCGATAACCATGATATCCTCGCGGCCGAGCTTCTTGAGCTCCTCAATCACTTGTGGTACAAGGGTCTTGTGACCAGCAGCAAGTGAAGATACACCCAATACATGAACGTCGTTCTCAACAGCTTGTTTAGCTGCCTCAGCAGGAGTTTGGAACAATGGCCCCATATCCACGTCAAAACCACAGTCTGCGTAGCCAGTAGCTACCACCTTTGCACCACGGTCGTGACCGTCTTGACCCATCTTAGCAATCATGATACGAGGTTGACGACCCTCTTTCTTAGCAAATTCTGCTGTGAGTTCTTGTGCCTTAACGAAGAACTCGTCATTCTTAGTTCCTGATGCGTACACGCCTGAAATAGTTCTAATAGTTGCTGAATAGCGACCAACCACTTTCTCGCAAGCGTCAGAGATCTCGCCCAATGATGCGCGCAGACCTGCTGCCTTAACTGCCAAAGCGAGCAAGTTGTTAGAGCACTTTTTACCATCTGCCCACTCTTGTACAGTAGCAGTAATCTCTGCCAATGCAGCTTGTACAGCTGCCTCATCGCGGTGAGCGCGGAGCTCTTGCAAACGAGCCACTTGCTCCTCACGAACAGCAGTATTGTCGATCTCAAGGATATCAATTGGATCCTCGTGAGCCAAGCGATGCTCGTTCACGCCGATAATCTTTTGCTCACCAGAGTCGATACGTGCTTGTGTGCGCGCAGCAGCCTCCTCAATACGCATTTTTGGAATACCGGTCTCGATAGCAGCAGCCATACCGCCGAGCTTCTCAATCTCTTGGATGTGTGCCCAAGCCTTGTCAGCGAGCTCTTGAGTCAGTTGCTCTACGTAGTAAGAACCTGCCCATGGGTCAATTGCCTTACATACCTTGGTCTCCTCTTGGATATAGATCTGAGTGTTACGAGCGATACGAGCAGAGAAGTCAGTTGGCAATGCGATGGCCTCGTCCAATGCGTTGGTGTGCAATGATTGGGTGTGACCCAACGCTGCACCCATGGCCCCGATACAGGTACGACCTACGTTGTTGAATGGATCTTGCTCGGTGAGTGACCAACCAGATGTTTGGCAGTGAGTACGCAATGCCATAGATTTTGGGTTCTTTGCGCCAAACGACTTCACGATTTTTGCCCACAACATACGACCAGCACGCATCTTAGCAATCTCCATGAAGTGGTTCATACCGATAGCCCAGAAGAATGACAAGCGTGGAGCGAAGGTATCTACATCCATACCTGCATTCACACCAGCGCGGAGGTACTCCATACCGTCAGCCAAGGTGTAAGCCAACTCAATATCTGCGGTAGCACCTGCCTCTTGCATGTGGTAACCTGAGATAGAGATAGAGTTGAACTTAGGCATGTTTTGTGAGGTATATTCGAAGATATCAGCGATAATCTTCATAGAGAACTTAGGAGGATAGATATAGGTGTTACGCACCATGAACTCTTTGAGGATGTCGTTTTGGATAGTACCAGCCATCTCTTCGAGTTTCGCGCCTTGCTCCAAACCTGCATTGATGTAGAACGCCAAGATAGGAAGAACGGCACCGTTCATGGTCATAGACACAGACATCTTGTTCAATGGAATTCCAGCGAACAACACTTTCATGTCCTCGAGCGAGCAGATACTTACACCTGCTTTACCCACATCACCTACCACGCGCATGTTGTCGGCGTTGTAACCACGGTGAGTTGGAAGGTCGAATGCTACAGACAGACCTTTTTGACCAGAAGCCAAGTTACGGCGGTAGAACGCGTTAGACTCCTCTGCAGTAGAGAAACCTGCGTATTGGCGGATAGTCCAAGGGCGCAATGGATACATTGCGCTATAGGGGCCACGGAGGAATGGTGGGATACCAGAAGCGTAGTTGAGGTGTTCCATACCCTCGAGGTCTTCTTTGGTATAAACTGGCTTAACATCGATGAGTTCAGGTGTTTTCCAGTTAGCTTCATTGGCTCCTTCTACATGCGAAGCAGCCACTTTCTTGATATCAATATCTTTAAAATTTGGTTTCATAACTTTCATTTATTTGAGCCAAGAACCAGGAACAAGGAATCAAGACTAATTTGTTTTGCAGATTCTATCTTCTATGGATTGTCTGAACATAAACACACGTTTTTGTAAGGAAGTTATTGTTGTATTGAGACTATAATAGATAGGTGTACCTATATATCCTCTTCTAT